>NZ_JBFUBY010000024.1:0-24229 GCF_056405515.1 Polaromonas sp. P1_G2 | reverse complement strand
GGCACGGCCGAGCCCATGGGGAACAAATCGATCAGCCCGCCGCGCACCGCGTATTCGCCGGGGCTGACGACCTGGGTGACGTGGCTGTAGCCCGCCAGCGTGAGCTGGGCCCTCAGGCGCGTTTCGTCGAGCTTTTGCTTGACCTTGAAGTGGAAGGTGTAGCCGGCCAGGAAGCTGGGCGGCGCCAGCCGGTACAGCGCCGTGGTGGCGGGCACGATGACCACGTCGGCGCCGGTTTCCTTGTCGCGCTGCTGGATGCGCCACAGCGTGGCCAGGCRCTCGCTGATCAGGTCCTGGTGCGGCGAGAAGGTGTCGTAGGGCAGGGTTTCCCAGTCGGGGAACAGGGCGCAGCGCAGCTCCGGCGCGAAAAATGCGATCTCGTCCATCAGGCGCTGGGCCGTGGTGGCGTCAGAGGTGATGATGGCGGTGAGCTTGCCGGCGGCTTTTTCGCGGGTGCCCAGGCGTGCCAGCAGCAGGGCATCGGCGGAACCGGCGGGCTGGGGCAGGGTGTAGCGTTTGCCGGAGGCGAGTGGAGGTAGGTGCATTGAGCTGTGCGCGGCTGGCCAGGTTTTCAACAAGTCAATCGGAAAATCATTCGGCAAAAGGCAGGCACCCCAAACCATCCGGAGTGGGGTGCCTGCGTGTATTCAATCCCCTGATTTTAGAATCTATGATGAAGTTATGACGACAAGCCGCGCCAATATCCATTCCGGGTCCCGTTTTTTTGCCCTGATCCCCTGTGCCGGGCAGGGCAGCCGTGCCGGCACGGTCCAGGCCAAGCAGTACCAGGTGATCGCCGGACTGCCCATGGTGCGGCACACCGTGGAGGCTTTTCGGGCGCTCTCGGGCACTTTTGCCGCGCTCTGGGTGGTGATTTCGCCGTCCGACAGGGAATTTCTCAGCGTGTTCCCCGATTACAAGCAGCAAAACGAGCACCTGCTGCCGGGCGGCGGTGCGACGCGGGCGGCGACGGTGCTCAACGGCCTCAAGGCCATGGTGGCGCAGCCCGGCGGCGCCACGCTGGACGACTGGGTGCTGGTGCATGATGCCGCGCGCTGCCTGGTCATGCCCGAGCAGATCGAGGCCCTGATCGCCGCCTGCCGCAACGATGCCGTGGGCGGCCTGCTGGCGCAAAAACTGCCGGACACGCTCAAAAGCGAGCGCGGCGGCCGTGTGGCGAGCACCATAGACCGCAGCGAAAAATGGCTGGCGCAGACGCCGCAGATGTTCCGCATCGGCATGCTGATCGACGCACTGGAGAAAACCGGCGACCGCGTCACCGACGAATCCAGCGCGATGGAGGCTGTGGGCCTGGCGCCCCGGCTGGTGAGCAGCAGCGCGGAGAACTTCAAGGTCACCTACCCGGAAGATTTCGCGCTGGCGGAAGCGATTTTCGGGCGGCGCGGCAAATAGGCCCCGAATTCCACCACAACTCCGACAAAGGCATCCATGAGCAGCGTCAACTTTCGAATCGGCGAGGGCTGGGACACGCATGCGCTGGTGCCCGGTCGCAAACTGATCATTGGAGGGGTTGATATTCCCCACTCCGTGGGCCTGCTCGGCCATTCGGATGCCGACGTGCTGCTGCATGCCGTCACCGACGCCTTGCTGGGCGCTGCGGCCCTGGGCGACATCGGCTCCCATTTCCCCGACACCGATGCGCGTTTCAAGGGCGCCGACTCGTCGGTGCTGCTGGCGGAAGTGGGGCGCCTGCTGAAGGAACGCGGCCACAGCATCGCCAACATCGACAGCACCGTGATTGCCCAGGCGCCCAAGCTGGCCCCCTACATCGTGGCTATGCGGGCGAACATCGCCAAAACCCTGGGGCTGGACGTGGGCCAGGTGAACGTCAAGGCCAAAACCGCCGAGAAGCTGGGCCCGGTCGGGCAGGGCCTGAGCATGGAAGCGCGCGCGGTGGTGTTGCTGTACTGAGCGCTTAACTACGGCGCAGCTTGATGTGCGCGGCCAGTCCGCCCGAACCGGTGTTGGCCAGGCCGAACACGCCGCCCATGCGGTGAACGGTTTTCTCGACAATCGCCAGGCCCAGGCCCGCGCCCGTGGCCGCCGTGCGCGCCGCATCGCCGCGGAAAAACGGCCGCGTGAGCTTGGACAAGGTTTCGGGCGCCACGCCCATGCCGTGGTCGCGCACCTTGATCAGCACCCACTGGTCGCGGCTCTTGGCCGCGATGTCCACCAGCGCGATGCCGGTTTCGGGCGTCTTGCCGTAGCGCCTGGCGTTTTCCAGCAGGTTGGAGATCACGCGTGACAGCTCGACCTCGTCGGCCAGGACTGCCATGTCATCGGGAATGGCGACGGTCACGCGCATGTCTTCGTAGTCGGCCACGGCATAGACCGCGGCATCGACCACGGCATTGAGCGAAACGCGCTCCAGCCGCGGCGGCTCGGGCCGGGCGTAGTCGAGGAATTTGTCGATGATGGCGTCGAGTTGGGTGATGTCGGCCGCCATGTGTTCGCGGGCATCGGCGTCGGTGACGCTCATCTCGGTTTCCAGGCGCAGGCGCGCCAGCGGTGTGCGCAAATCGTGCGAAATGCCGGCCAGCATGATGACCCGGTCCTGTTCGATCTTGGAGAGCTGCTCGGCCATGCGGTTAAAGCCGATGTTGACCTCGCGGATCTCGCTGGTCGCAACTTTTTCGTCGAGCAGGCTGGCATCGAAGTCGCCGTCGCGCATGCGGCTGGCCGCGAAGGACAGCTGCTTGAGCGGCCGGTTGATCAGCCTGGCGATAAAGGCCGCGCCCGCCAGCGACAGCGCCGCGGCGGTGATCAGCCAGATGACCCAGGTGCTGTTGCGGGACGGGCCTATCTTGGAAGGGTCGGTGAGCAGCCAGTAGGAGTCGCCGTCGATGGCGAAACCCACCCACAGGCCCTTCTGGCCATTGACGTTGCTGGCCACGACGGTGCCGCTGCCCAGCCGGGCCTTGAGCTCTTCGGCGGTGCGCTCGCCGAGCTCGTCGCTCTCGAACAGTTCGAACTTGTCCTTGGGCTCGCGTGGCGTGATGCGCACGCGTTCCTCGTCGGCCAGGGTCTTGATCAGCGAAACGCGGGCGATGGCGTCGGAATAACGCAGGGCGGCCCGGCTCAGGTTGACCAGCGAGGCCAGCTGCTGCGCGCTCTGGATGGCGCGCGGCTCGGATTCGAGTGCCCGGAAGGTCTGCAGCCAAGCCACGATGGAGCCGAACAGCAGCAGCGACAGGAAGAAAAACGTCCGCCAGAACAGGCTGAAGCCGCGCCGCGGGCGCATCTCCAGCGGTGCCGGGGCGGTTTCAAGGGGGACCGGGTTGGTGGCGTCCATAAAAAAGTGGGTACGTGCCGCGAATGCGGGCGATCAATCGATGGACGTTAGCACGATGAGCCAGCGCGGCGGCATGCAAGCTGTTGCCGCCTGTTGCGGGCGCGCGTCATGTGGGCCAGTGGAAGCATTTGTTTTTACCAGCATGAGCCGCAGGGCCGGCTTTGCCGGACTGCAGGCGGGCGGCCCCCTCGGGGGGCAGCGCATTACACGAAGCCGAAGGCGCAGTGAAAAGCGTGGGGGCTAGTTAGTGCCATCCGGCACGAACACGTAGCCTATGCCCCAGACCGTCTGGATGTAGCGAGGCACCGCCGCATCCACTTCGATCAGCTTGCGCAGGCGGGAAACCTGCACGTCCAGGCTGCGATCGAAGGGCTCGAACTCGCGGCCGCGGGCCAGCTGCGCCAGTTTTTCGCGGGACAGGGGCTGGCGCGGGTGGCGCACCAGGGTCTTCAGCATGGCGAATTCGCCGGTGGTCAGCGGCAGTTCTTCGCCGTTCTTGTGCAGGGTACGCAGGCCCATGTCGAACGAGAAGGGGCCGAAGGTGATGACTTCCTGGTCGCTGGACGGGGCGCCGGGCACTTCGGCTGTCGGCCGGCGGCGCAGAACCGCGTGGATACGGGCCAGAAGCTCGCGGGGGTTGAAGGGCTTGGCGAGGTAGTCGTCGGCGCCGACTTCCAGGCCGACGATGCGGTCCACGTCCTCGCCTTTGGCGGTCAGCATGATGATGGGCGTGCGATCGTTGGCGGCGCGCAGGCGGCGGCAGATGGACAGGCCGTCTTCGCCGGGCATCATCAGGTCCAGGACGATCAGGTCGACGGCATCACGCAGCATGATGCGGTTCAGGGCCTTGCTGTCTTCGGCCAGGATCACTTCGAAACCCTCCTGGGCCAGGTAGCGGCGCAACAGGTCGCGGATGCGGGCATCGTCGTCAAGAATCAGGATTTTGTCGGCACGGGCGTTGGGTTGGGCTTGGGTCATAGTCGTCTGGTAATTTGTAACAGAGCCATTTTGAAGGCTGAAAACACGCGATGTCTCGTTTTTCAGTCACTTTGACACACTGTTACATAAGTTGCGGCTGCATGCACGCGTGGGATTTGATTGTGGAAATCCTCCTACACCTCCTGGGAAAAGAGCATGTGAAAATCGCGGCCCACGCGTTGTGCGAAACGCCTGTGGCCCTTCAAAACGGTCACTTGCCAAGCGGAAAAATCCGGCGGACCGAGCGGCTGCCGGCATGCACGTGGCAGGCACGACTTGCCAAATCCCCAAATTCCTGGCCTTTATTCCTGGCCTCCCCAACCCCTTTTTGTTTTCTTTTTCGTTTCATGTCTTTCGCGGCCGCACAACTGTGGCCAAAAGCAAGATCAACCACCTGAAAGGTAAATTCCAATGCGAACTTCCAAATTGATTGCTGTCTGTGTTCTGCTGGCGGGCGCTGCCATCGCCTCCGGCGTGATGGCCCAGACCATGCGCCCTGAAACCCTGCAGAACGTGGCCCAGCTGTCGGCCACAGGCTCTGTGGAAGTGCAGCAGGACCTGCTGTCGATTTCGCTGAGCACCACGCGCGACGGCACTGATGCCGGCGTCGTGCAGACCCAGCTCAAACAGGCGCTGGATACCGCGCTGGCGCAGGCCAAGCAGGCGGCCGCGCCGGGCCAGATGGACGTGCGCACCGGCAACTTCAGCCTCTACCCGCGCTACGGCAAGGATGGGAAGATCAACGGCTGGCAGGGTTCCACCGAACTGGTGCTGGAGGGCCGGGACTTTCCGCGCATCACCGGCACGGCGGGCAAGATCCAGACCCTCACGATGAGCAACGTGAGTTTTGCCCTGAGCCGTGAACAGCGCGCCAGGGTGGAGGGCGAAGCCCAGGCGCAGGCCATTGAGCGCTTCAAGGCCAAGGCCGGCGAAGTGGCGCGCAGTTTCGGCTTTTCGAGCTACAGCCTGCGCGAAGTTTCCATCAACGCCAACGACCAGAATCCGCCGCCGCGTCCCCGCATGATGGCGATGTCGGCCAAAGCCGAAATGGCCGATTCATCGGTTCCTGTGGAAGCCGGCAAAAGCACGGTGCTGGTCAACGTGTCGGGCTCTGTGCAGATGAAATGATGAACGGGGCGGTGCCGCCCCGGGTTGCGCAGGCCGCCGAGGCACATGCTTTCTGCTTCTGGCGGCTGTTGCGGGCGACGACCTTGGCACGCAGGTGGTCGTATGCCCAGTTGAAGCAGAAGGTATAGGGCAGGAAGAACAGCACGATGGCGATGTCCAGCACAAAGGCTTCCCAGAAGCCGATGTTCAGCCACCAGGCGGCCAGCGGAACCACCGCGATGATCAGGCCAATTTCAAACAGCACGGCGTGCACGGCGCGGGCGCCCAGCGTGCGCTGAAAGCCCATGCGTTGCTGCGCCCGGTCGAAGAGGGCGTTGAACGCCATATTCCAGCTCATGGCCATGAGCGAGACCATCAAGGTCAGCAGGCCCATGTGCGCCAGCGAATAGCCAAGCAGCCAGGCGCCCAGTGGCGCACAAATGGCGATGGCCAGGATTTCGAACCCCAGGGCGTGGAAAAAACGTTCCTTGACTGATTTCTGCGGACTCACGGTGCACTTCACTTTCTGCTTGATGTCGGGGCCCCAAGCTCGATATTGGGTGGCGATGGTTGTATTTTTATCGTTATTTTGGATGGATTAAAATCAATAATCATCTATTAAATAGATAGAAAGTCGCGCCATGCGCCATTCCCCGGAAGCACTGACCGCCTTTGCCGAAGCTGCCACCCTGGGCTCGTTTTCGGCTGCGGCGCGCAAGCTGGGTAAAAGCCAATCGACCGTGAGCACCGCGATCGCCAACCTGGAGATCGACCTGGGCATCACCCTGTTTGACCGCAGCACCCGCAAGCCGGCGTTGACGGAGCATGGCCGGGTGATGCTGGGCAAGGTGCAGGAAATCCTGGCCGCCAGCGACCGGCTGGACCGCGCCGCCAGCCAGCTCGGCGGCGGCATGGAGCCCAAGCTCAGTGTGGTCTGGTCGGACACCTACCAGTCCGACCGCTTCGAGGAAATGCTGCTGGCTTTTGAGCGGCACTTTCCCGACCTTGAATTCGAATGCCTGATTGCCGAGCACGGCGACCTGGTCTCGCTGGTGCAGACCGGGCGGGCGCACATCGGCGTGGTGGCCGCGCAAAACGCTTACCCACCGGACATCGGCTCGGCCACGATTGCCGAGCAGTCTGAAATCACCTTGTTCGTCGCCACCGCCCATCCGCTCGCCAGCCTCCAGGACCTGACGCCCGACCTGCTGGCCGACTACCGCGAGCTGCGGCTGGATACTTATATGGAGCAGGGCGCCCAGGGCCTGCCCCAGTCGCGCCGCGCCTGGTCGGCGCCCAGCTACCTCATGCTGATGGAAATGGCGGTGCTGGGTTTTGGCTGGGCGGCGATTCCGCGCTGGATGGTCACGCGCTTTGCCACCGGCAAGCTGGCGGAACTCGACGCGCGCGGCTGGCCGCGGCGGGTGCCGGTTGATGCCGTATGGTCGCGCCAGCGCCCTCTGGGGCGTGCCGGCACCTGGCTGCTGCAGGAAATGCTGGCGCCTGCGAGGCCCGCGAACCCAGGCGGGAGCCTGCCGGAGATGTGAAAAAGCCCGCGGCCTGTGAAGGCGTGCGGGCCGGTGGCAGGCGGGTGCGGCGGGCGCGCCCGGAGGCCTATCAGAAGCGGTAGCGCAGGCCCAGGCTGGTGGTGCTGACGCGCTCCTTGCCGGTGCCGACGAACTTCAAGTCATGCTCGTCCCATGCCAGCACGGCCGACAGGGCCGGGGTGAAGGCCCATTCGGCACCTATGCCGTAAGAGATACCCCAGTTGCTCTCGCTGCCGGAGGCGAGGCCGGAAGCCGGCAAGGCGGACACGCGGGTGTGCCCGTAGGTCGTGCCGACCTTGCCCAGCAGGTTGAAGGAGTTGCTCAGGGGCAGGCGGCCTACCAGGCTCAGGTTGATGCCTTGCGCCTCTGTCTGTCCGCCGCCGCGGTTGGCCTTGCCGAAATCGGTATAGCCGAGTTCCAGGCCGAAGTTGTTGTTGAAATAACTACCGCCGTAGAGGTTGTACGAGGTGTCCTTGTTGTCCGAAGGGAAGGCGCCTGCGCCACTGGGCAGCGAGAAGTCCGATTGGCCGACGTTGAGCCCGAAATAGCGAGAGCCCGGTGCATAAAACGAATAGTTGCTGCTCGACATGCCGGAGCTGGACGTGGAGCTTTGCGCTTGTGCGCCAGTGGCTGCCGCCAACGCGGCGACGGCCATTACGGTGGCTGAAAAGGTTCGAGTCAATGATGGCATGTTGCTTCCTTCAAGAGATAAATGGACGGCGTCACGCTTGTGGCGAAACAGCCGCGTGTTGTTGCTTTCCGTCGTGAAATTTAAGGGCCGTGCGGGCCCACTTTTGTGGGTGCAACAGTTAAATCCCTGTAGGACAAACGGAAGTTTGCGCGCGGCGGGAAAGCGATGGTGTGCCGCCTTGCGCGGCGCTGGCGTCGGTTTTTGCGGTGCTAAAGTCAAGGTCATGCAGCTCATTACCCACCTGCCCGGAAGCACCCCGCTGGTCCTGGATTCTCCCCACAGCGGGACGGTGTACCCGGCGGATTTCAGGCACGCTTGCGCGCTTGCCGTGCTTCGCAGCGCCGAAGACACCCACGTTGAAAAGCTCTACGACTTTGCCTCCGGCCTGGGCGTGCACTGGATTGAGGCGCATTTTCCGCGCAGCTATCTCGATGCGAATCGCAACACCACCGAAATGGACGTGAGCTTGCTGGACGGCCTGTGGCCCGGGCCGGTGGAGACCGATCCCAAAATATTGTCCAAGGTACGGTTGGGCAAAGGCCTGATCTGGCGTACTACGGACGAGGGCGTGCCCTTGTATGACCGCAAGCTGGGCGTGGCGGAAATCCAGGCACGCATTGAACAGTGCTGGAAGCCCTATCACGCGGCCGTTGCGAGGGCGATTGACACCGCCCACGCGCAGCACGGCTACAGCATTCACATCAATTGCCATTCCATGCCCGCGGTGGCGTCCAGCAGCGCCACGGATTTTCCGGGTGAGGCGCACGCTGACTTCGTGGTGGGCGACCGTGAAGGCACCACCGCGGGCAAGGCCTTGTCCAGGCTGGTATGCGAGCACCTGAAGGCGCGCGGCTACAGCGTGGCTTACAACCATCCTTACAAAGGCGTGGAGCTGGTCCGGCGCTACAGCCGGCCGGCCGAACACCGGCACAGCATCCAGCTCGAGATCAACCGCAAGCTTTATATGGACGAAAGCACCTTCGCGCTGGCGCCGGGCGCCGAACCGCTCAAGGCCAGCTTGCGCTCGCTGGTCGAGCTGCTGCTCAGGACCGACCCGCGCAAGCTCTGAAACCTGTCAGCGGTCGCCTGCACTTTTTACCCAGGTACGTTCACCATGCTCACCTTTTTCAGCGACAGCCACCACGCCCATGCCCCGCAGTACGAGTTTTTCCGCGGTGAGCGTGTGCCCTGTTTTGAGACGCCGGCGCGCGCCGAGTACGTCAAAGCCCGGCTGAGCGAACGCGGCCACGTCCTGCGCACGCCGCATGCCGACAGCCGCGGGGTGCTGGCCAAGGTGCACACCGCCCGCTACCTGGCATTTCTGGAGCATGCCTGGCGCGATTGGGTGGTGCTGGAGGAAGGCAACGATGGCCGCCAGCCTTTTCCCTCGGTGTGGCCGGTACGAAGCTTGCGCAGCGACGTGGAGCCCGTCAATTTCACCGCGCGGCTGGGCTTGTATTCGATGGACAACGGCTCGCCGTTGTCGGCCGGCACCTGGCAGGCCGCCAAGGCCGGCGCGGACGCCGCCGCCAGCGCCGCGGCCTTGCTGGGCAGCGGCAGTGAGCGCGCCGCCTTTTGTTGCAGCCGCCCACCCGGCCACCATGCCGGGCCCGACTTCATGGGCGGCTATTGTTTCCTGAACAATGCCGCTGTGGCGGCCCAGGCCTTGCGCGACGGCGGCGCGACGCGCGTGGCGGTGCTCGATGTCGATTACCACCACGGCAACGGCACGCAAAGCATTTTTTACAACCGCGCCGACGTGCTCTTCGTGAGCGTGCACGGCGACCCCATGACCGAGTACCCGTTCTATCTGGGCCATGCCGACGAGACCGGTGCGGGCGAGGGCGCAGGCTTCAACCTGAACCTGCCGCTGCCGGCTGGCTGCACGGTGCCGCGCTGGTTCGAGGCGCTGGAAGCAGCCTGCCTGCGCATCAACACCTTCAGCGCCGACGCGCTGGTGGTGTCGCTGGGGCTGGACACCTTTGCCGAAGACCCGATTTCCAAGTTCGCGCTGCAGCCCGGCGACTTTATCCGCCTTGGCGAACGCCTGGGCAAGCTGGGCCTGCCCACGGTGTTCGTGCTGGAGGGCGGCTATGCGGCCGCCGCGCTGGGCACCAATGCCGTCAACGTCATTGAAGGTTTTGAAGGCCGCTGATGGACAAAGTCGATTGTGTGGTGATTGGCGCGGGCGTGGTGGGCCTGGCCGTGGCACGCGCGCTGGCGCTGCGGGGCAGGGAAGTGATGGTGCTGGAGGCCGCCGATGCGATAGGCACGGGCACCAGTTCGCGCAACAGCGAGGTGATCCACGCCGGCATCTAYTACCCGCAAGGCTCGCTCAAGGCGCAGCTGTGCGTTGAAGGCAAGGGCTTGTTGTACGCCTACTGCGCCGAGCGCGGCATAGGCCACAGGCGCTGCGGCAAGCTGATCGTGGCGACCAATGAGGCCCAGGTCGCGCAGCTGCAGGGCATACGCGACAAGGCAGCCGCCAACGGCGTGAACGACCTGGTGCTGCTGACGCGTAAGCAAGCCCTTGCGCTGGAGCCGCAACTCGAATGCGTGGCCGCGCTGCATTCTCCCAGCACCGGCATTGTCGACAGCCACGGCCTGATGCTGGCACTGCAGGGCGACCTGGAGAACGCGGGCGGGCTGGTCGCGCTGAGTTCGCCGCTGGCCCGTGCGGAATGCACACCAGGCGCCCTTTATCTCACCGCGGAAGACGGCACTGAACTCGAAGCCACCACCGTCGTCAACGCCGCGGGCTTGCAGGCCCAGCACCTGGCCGCGCGCTTTGCGGGCCTGCCCGCGCAGCATGTGCCGCCCAGCCATTACGCCAAGGGCAACTACTTCACGCTGCCGGGGCGCTCACCTTTCAGCCGCCTGATCTACCCGGTGCCCGAAGCCGCGGGCCTGGGCGTGCACCTCACAGTGGACATGGGCGGCCAGGCCAAGTTCGGCCCCGACGTGCAATGGGTGGATTCGCCCGACGACCTGGTGGTGGACCCGGCGCGCGGTGACGCCTTTTATGCCGAGGTACGCAAATACTGGCCCGCGCTGGCCGACGGTGCGCTGACGCCGGGCTATGCCGGCATACGCCCCAAAATCCAGGCGCCCCATGAGGCCGCCAGGGACTTCATGATCCAGGGCCCGCGCGAGCACGGGGTGGCGGGCCTGGTCAATCTTTTTGGCATTGAATCGCCGGGGCTGACGAGTTCGCTCGCGATAGGCGAATACGTCAGCCGGATGCTGTAACGAGAAAAGAGAAAAGCGAAGGCGCTTACTGCGCCGCCCAGCCGCCGTCCATGTTCCAGGCCACGCCGCGCACATTGTTGCCGGCCGGCGAACAGAAAAACACTGCCAGCGCGCCCAGCTCTTCGGGCGTGGTGAATTGCATGGAGGGCTCCTTTTCACCCAGCAACTGCCTGGTGGCGGCCTCGTTGCTGATGTTGCCGGCGGCGGCCTTGGCGTCCACCTGTTTTTGCACCAGCGGCGTGAGCACCCAGCCGGGGCAGATGGCATTGCAGGTCACGCCCGTGGTGGCGTTCTCGAGTGCGGTGACCTTGGTCAGGCCGACGATGCCGTGCTTGGCGGCGACGTAGGCGGATTTTTCGGCGGAACCGACTAGGCCGTGGACCGACGCCACGTTGATGATGCGGCCCCAGCCCCTGCCGCCGTTGGCCGCCAGCATGGCGGGCAGGGCCAAGCGGGTGGCATGGAAGGCGCTGCTGAGGTTGATGGCGATCACGGCATCCCATCGTTCGACCGGGAAGTTCTCGACGCGGGCCACGTGCTGGATGCCGGCGTTGTTGACCAGGATGTCGACCTGGCCGAACTGCGCGGCGGCGTAACGCATCATGTCCTCGATGTCGGCGACCTTGCTCATGTCGGCGCCGTGGTAGGCCACGCGCGCGCCCAGCGCTTCCACTTCGGCCTTGGGGCCGTCCACGTCGCCGAAGCCGTTGATGACGATGTTGGCGCCTTGCGCCGCCAGCGCCTTGGCGATGCCCAGGCCTATCCCGCTGGTCGAGCCGGTGACGAGGGCTGTTTTACCTTTGAGCATATTGTTTCTCCGGATGATTTACGATGGTTGAACTGGGAGACCGGGCCTCGCGTTGTGCACGCCGCGCCTGGTTGATTTCTCAAGCAATTATCAAGCCTTTGAATTGAACTGCCGCGCCATGACCCAACCTACGCTGAACTACGTAAATTGCCCCGACGCCTCGGGCGGCCACCGCATGGCGTACTGGCAATGGGGCAGGCCGGACAGCGAGCACCTGGTGGTGTGCGTGCATGGCCTGTCGCGCCAGGGGCGCGATTTCGATACGCTGGCGCGGGCCTTGTCCGAGCAGGCGCGGGACGGCATACGCGTGGTCTGCCCCGACGTGGTGGGCCGCGGGGAAAGCGACTGGCTCAAGGAGCCTATGGGCTATCAGTTGCGCACTTATGCGGGCGACATGCTGGCGATGCTGGGCCAGTTGCACGCCCAGGCGCCAGTTACCTCGTTGGACTGGGTGGGCACCAGCATGGGCGGGCTGATCGGCGTGGCGGTGTGTGGAACGCCTGACTTGCCCCTGCCGGCGCCGGTGCGTCGCCTGGTACTTAATGACGTGGGGCCGGCCATCGAGTGGCAGGCGATCGTGCGGATCGGCACCTATCTGGGCCAGGCCGGCCACTTCGGATCGGTGCAGGAGGCGGCCGATGCGATGTGGGCGATTTCCCAAAGCTTCGGCCCGCACACGCCCGAGCAGTGGCTGGCGCTGTCGCGTCCCATGCTCAGGCGCGTCTCGGACGCCGCCGATGCCAAGTGGCGCCTGCATTACGACCCGGCCATCGCTGTGCCTTTCAAGCTGGAAACCGAGGAATCCGCACGCCAGGGTGAAACCATGCTCTGGCAGCTCTACGACAATATCAAGGCTGAAACCCTGGTGATACGGGGCCAGCAGTCCGACCTGCTCAGCATCCAGACAGCCCAGGCCATGACGCAGCGCGCGCCGCGCGCCCGCCTGGTGGAATTTGCGGGAGTGGGGCACGCGCCCACTCTGGTTGCCGCCGACCAAGTCGCCGCCGTGACGGGATTTCTGCTGGGCTGAGGCCCGCCAACTTATTTGACTGAAGTTACATGAAAAGCAATGTGGTCGGGCCCGGTGGCCCGACAGCCTCCCAGGGGGCGAATGCCTCCATCGTGACCGCCACGGCCGACAGCCTTCCGGACCAGCCGCATGCGCTGGCCCGGGCCCGCGCGTTCGCCGAACCCCTGATCGCCACTGAAACGCACGACACGGGCGAGAACATCCTGGTGCACGCCGATGCGGTCGCCTCCATCCTGAAAACCATAGGCGGCTCGGAAGCCATGCAGGCGGCCACCTACCTGGTCTATGCGTGCCAGCACCTGACCAAGCCGCAGGAAGTGATCACCAAGGCCTTCGGCGCCAACTATGCCGCGCTGGCGATGGAGACCACCAAGCTGGTGCAGGTGCAGCGCCAGGCGCGCAGCGCCAATGCGAAGGCGCAGTTGCTGGACGACCCGGCCGCGCAGACCGAGAACGTGCGCAAGATGCTGCTGGCGTTCTCACGCGATTTGCGTGTGGTGATGCTGCGGCTGGCATCGCGCCTGCAGACCCTGCGCCACTATGCCGCGACGCGGCAGGCCGCGCCGCTGTCTTTGGCTTATGAGTCGCTGCACGTCTTCGCACCGTTGGCCAACCGCCTGGGCATCTGGCAGATCAAATGGGAAATGGAAGACCTGGCCTTCCGCTTCCTGGAGGCCGAAACCTACAAGCAGACGGCGCGCCTGCTCGATGAAAAGCGTGTGGAGCGCGAGGGTTTCATGGAAGCCCTGCGCGCGCAGCTGGAGCGTGAACTGAACCAGAACGGCATCGCCGCGCTGGTGCAGGGCCGGCCCAAGCATATCTATAGCATCGTCAAGAAAATGCGCGGCAAGTCGCTGGACTTCGAACAGGTCTTCGACATCCGCGCGCTGCGCGTGATCGCCGCCGACGTGAAGGGCTGTTACGCGGCGCTCGGCTTCGTGCATTCGCGCTTCACGCCGGTGGATGGCGAGTTCGACGACTACATCGCCAAGCCCAAGACCAACGGCTACCAGTCGCTGCACACCGTGGTGCGCGACGACGCGGGCAGGGCGGTGGAAATCCAGGTGCGCACCCAGGCCATGCACGACCACGCCGAGCACGGTGTGGCCGCGCACTGGGCCTACAAGGAGGCCGGCACCAAGGGTTATGGCGGTGTGTCGGCCAGCAGCGAATACGACGCCAAGATCGCCGTGCTGCGGCAACTGCTGGCCTGGGAGCGCGATCTCTCGGGCCCCGCCGCCCAGCGCGCGCGCGATGACAAACAAGGGCTGTTTGAAGACCGCATTTATGTGCTGACGCCTGACGCCGCCATTGTGGAGTTGCCGCAAGGCGCGACCACGGTTGACTTCGCCTACAGCGTGCACACCAGCTTGGGCCACCGCTGCCGAGGCGCGCGCATCGACGGTGTCATGGTGCCGCTCAATACACCGCTGCAGAACGGCCAGACCGTGGAGGTCATTACCGTCAAGGAAGGCGGGCCTTCGCGCGACTGGCTCAATCCTGAACTGGGCTTTCTGTCCAGCCACCGCGCGAAATCCAAGGTGCGCGCCTGGTTCAACGCGCTGGCGATGGAGCAGACCGTGGCTCGCGGCCGCGAGGCCGTCGAAAAACTGCTGCAACGCGAAGGCAAGACGGCGATGAAGCTGGACGACCTGGCGGCGCAGCTCGGCTTCAAGGCGGCGGAGGACTTGTTTGAGGTCGTGGGCAAAGACGAGTTGTCCCTGCGCACGATAGAGAACATGCTCAGGCCGCCCGAGCCGGTGTTGAGCCAGGACGATTACGTGCTGGCAAAAAAGGCGCGTGCGCCCAACGCGAATGCAAAGAAGGCAGGGGGCGGCGTGCTGGTTGTCGGCATGGGATCCCTGCTGACGCAACTGGCCAAGTGCTGCAAGCCCGCGCCGCCCGATGAGATTCTTGGCTTCGTCACCAAGGGCAAAGGCGTCAGCATTCATCGCAGCGACTGCAGCAACTTCCGCAACATGGCGGCCGGCAGCCCGGACCGCGTAATCGAAGTGCAATGGAATTCGCCCAAGACGCCCGACGGCGCGGTCTATCCGGTGGACGTTGCCGTGGAAGCGGCCGACCGGCAGGGCCTGCTGCGCGATATTTCCGAGGTGTTCGCCAAGGAAAAAATGAACGTCATCGGCGTGCAGACGCAGTCGGTGAAAGACAACCGCGGCGGCACCGCCTGGATGACCTTCACCGTCGAAGTCGCGCAATCAGGCCGCCTCAACCAGGTGCTGGGCATCGTGGCCGAGGTGCCGGGCGTGCGCTCGGCGCGCAGGCGCTGAGTGCTCCCCTCATGGAATGCGGTGAGCGAACGTGGGGGCAAAAATAAATGCTATACTGCTAGCTTCGAACAGTCCTTAGGCGCGTAGCTCAGCTGGTTAGAGCACCACCTTGACATGGTGGGGGTCGTTGGTTCGAGTCCAATCGCGCCTACCAATTCCCTCAGAATGGTTCCTGTCCAGGCTTTCGCATCCACGGTGATGCGGGGCCCATCACACAGGGTAAACCAAGGGGATTGAGTACATCAGAATTCCTAGAATGTATGGAACTCCGGCATCTCAATGCCGGCCGTCATTCAGAGGAGAAATCAGTGCCAAAAAGCAAATCCACCAGCCCGGCATCCGGCCTTCCGCCTTCACAAGGCGAAGCGGTTGCCGACGGCAATTCCGGCGCCAAAAGCGGCCGGTCTGCCGGCAAGGCTGCGGCGTCCCGCGTGATCAAGAAATACCCGAACCGCCGGCTCTATGACACCGAAACGTCGACCTACATCACGCTCACCGAGGTTCGCCAGCTGGTGATGGACAGTGCTGATTTTGTGGTGCGCGATGCCAAGACCAATGAAGACCTGACGCGCAGCATCCTGCTGCAGATCATTCTTGAAGAAGAGAGCGGCGGCGAGCCCATGTTCACAGAGGCCGTGCTGGCCAACATCATCCGTTTTTACGGCAATGCGATGCAGGGTTTCATGGGCGCCTACCTGGAGAAAAACGTCCAGAGCTTCATGGACCTGCAGGTCAAGATGGCTGAGCAGTCCAAAGGGCTGAGCCCTGAAATGTGGGCGCAGTTCATGAATGCCCAGTCGCCCATGATGCAGGGCATGATGGGCACTTACGTGGAGCAATCCAAAACCGTTTTTACGCAGATGCAAGAGCAGATGCAAAAGCAGAGCGAGCAGATGCTGCAGGCCTTCGGCTTGAAAAAATGAACTGAATGCCGGGCAATGTGCCCGTGCGTTGACAGGCCGTTGAAGGCCATCCGGGGTCCACGGTTCGCCCTGATGCTTACCCTGAGACAATAGACCCCATGAGCGAAGTTATTTTCCCACCCGCACCCGCCACTCCCAAAGCCGCCCCTCGCGTCGGCTTTGTCAGCCTGGGCTGCCCCAAGGCCCTGACTGATTCCGAATTGATCCTCACGCAATTGAGCGCCGAGGGTTACCAGACCTCCAAGACCTTTGAAGGCGCGGACCTGGTGATCGTCAACACCTGCGGCTTCATCGACGATGCAGTCAAGGAAAGCCTGGACACCATCGGCGAGGCTCTGGCCGAAAACGGCCGGGTCATCGTCACCGGTTGCCTGGGCGCCAAGGCCGGCGACGACGGCGGCAACCTGGTGCGCCAGATGCATCCCAGCGTACTGGCCGTGACCGGTCCGCATGCGACGCAGGAAGTCATGGACGCGGTCCACCTGAACCTGCCCAAGCCGCATGATCCCTTTGTGGACCTGGTGCCCAACGCCTTCGGCATTGCCGGCATCAAGCTCACGCCCCGGCACTACGCCTACCTGAAAATCAGCGAAGGTTGCAACCACCGCTGCACCTTCTGCATCATCCCCTCGATGCGCGGCGACCTGGTGTCGCGGCCCATAGGCGACGTACTCAATGAGGCGCGTGCACTGTTTGAGGGCGGCGTGAAGGAGCTGCTGGTCATCAGCCAGGACACTTCGGCCTACGGCGTGGACGTGAAATACCGCACCGGCTTTTGGGATGGCAAGCCCGTCAAGACGCGCATGCTGGAGCTGGTGCAGGCTCTCGGCGAAATCGCCGAGCCCTACGGTGCCTGGGTGCGTTTGCATTACGTGTATCCGTACCCTAGTGTGGACGAGGTGCTGCCGCTGATGGCCACCGGCAAGGTCTTGCCTTACCTTGATGTTCCGCTGCAGCACAGCCATCCGGATGTGCTCAAGCGCATGAAGCGGCCGGCCAGCGGCGAGAAAAACCTCGAGCGCATTGCGCGCTGGCGCGAAATCTGCCCAGAGATCGTGATCCGCAGCACCTTTATCGCCGGTTTTCCCGGTGAAACCGAAGCGGAATTCGAGCACCTGCTGGACTTCATGCGCGAGGCCAAAATCGACCGCGCAGGTTGCTTTGCCTACAGCGCCGTGGAAGGCGCGACGGCCAACGACATTCCCGGCATGCTGCCGATGGAATTGCGTGAAGAGCGGCGCGCCCGTTTCATGGCGGTTGCCGAGGCGGTGTCCAGCCAGAAGCTTCAGCAACGCATAGGCGCGACCATGCAGGTGCTGGTGGATTCGGCCCCGGCGCTGGGCCGAAAGGGCGGCACCGGGCGTTCCTATGCCGATGCGCCCGAGATCGACGGCGTGGTCAAGCTGCTGCCGCCCGAGAAAATCAGCAAGACGCTGAAAGTCGGTGAATTCACCCGGGCCCGCATCGTCGGGACCCAGGGCCACGACCTGGTGGCCGTGCCCGTTTGATCAAGATTGAGGGCGAAAGACCGGGCCGGAAGATGAGGCCCGGAAATTCCAGCAATAAAAAAAGCCACTGGGTCGCAGTGGCTTTAATCTTGCTTTCTTCCAGAGCTCGTTTCAGAGTCTGGCAAAGCTGTTTGGTGTATCTGGTGCCCGGGAGAGAACTCGAATCTCCACATCTTGCGATACACGGACCTGAACCGTGCGCGTCTACCAATTCCGCCACCCGGGCACAGCTAGCAGTGTACCATTACTTGAATGCTTTCTGAGGCCTCGGCCCGCAAATTTTCCTGAAATATTTCGGCTGCATACTCAAAGCCAGCAGCCTCCAACAAATAGAGACTTTTTATCAAAACAACTCACTCCCATGCGGGCGGATCGTCCGCCCATTCCTCCGGTCTGCTCGCTGAATTCGAGGGCACCGTTTCCGGCCACCGCGACGGCCATGGTTTCGTATTGCGCGACGACGGCGAGGCGGATATTTACCTGCCGCCCAACGAAATGCGCGCGGTGCTGCACAAGGACCGCGTCAAGGCGCGCATCGTGCGGCATGACCGCAAAAACCGGCCTGAAGGCCGCGTGACCGAGATCATCGAGCGCTCCTCCAACCCCATCATTGGCCGCCTGTTGCAGGAAAGCGGCGTCTGGCTGGTCGCGCCCGAAGACAAGCGCTACGGCCAAGACGTATTGATCCCCAAGGGCGCCACCGGCACGGCTAAAGTTGGCCAGGTGGTGGTGGTGCAACTCACCGAGCCACCGGCGCTGTTCGGTCAGCCTGTGGGCCGCGTCAAGGAAGTGCTGGGCGAGATCGACGACCCCGGCATGGAAATCGAAATCGCGGTGCGCAAATACGGCGTGCCGCATGAATTCAGCGACGAAGCCCTGGCCCTGGCCCGTTCCCTGCCGGACGCCGTGCGGCCGGCCGACAAAAAACACCGCATCGACTTGACCGACGTTCCGCTGGTCACCATCGACGGCGAAGACGCCCGCGACTTTGACGACGCCGTGTACTGCGAGCCGGCCAAGGTCGGCCGCGGCAAAGGTTGGCGCCTGCTGGTGGCGATTGCCGACGTGAGCCACTATGTGGAAACCGGCAGCGCCATCGACATCGACGCCTACGACCGCGCCACCAGCGTGTACTTCCCGCGCCGCGTGATTCCCATGCTGCCGGAGAAACTCTCCAACGGCCTGTGTTCGCTCAACCCCAACGTCGAGCGCCTGTGCATGGTCTGCGACATGCTGGTCAACGCCAAGGGCGAGGTCCATGCCTACCAGTTCTACCCGGCCGTGATGTTCAGCCAGGCGCGCTTCACCTATACCGAGGTCGCCGCCATCCTGGCCAACACACGCGGCCCCGAAGCCGCGCAGCGCAAGGCACTGGTGCCGCATTTGCTCGACCTGCACGACGTCTACCAGGCCTTGCTCAAGGAGCGCGGCGTGCGCGGAGCCGTGGATTTCGAAACCACCGAAACGCAGATCGTCTGCGACGAAGCTGGACGTATCGAAAAAATCGTGCCCCGCACGCGCAACGTGGCCCACCGCCTGATCGAGGAGGCCATGCTGGCCGCCAACGTCTGCTCGGCCGACTTTATTTCCCAGAGCAAGCATGTGGGCCTGTACCGTGTGCACGAAGGCCCGACGCCCGAGAAGAAGGAGATGCTGCGCAACTACCTGAAGGTGGCCGGCGTCGGCATGACCATCAGCGATGACCCGGAACCGGGCGAGTTCCAGCGCATCGCGCTGGCCACCAAGGACAGGCCGGACGCGCAGCAAATCCACTCGATGCTGCTCCGCTCCATGCAGCAGGCCATCTACACGCCCATGAACAGCGGCCACTTCGGCCTGGCTTACGAGGCCTACACGCACTTCACCAGCCCGATCCGGCGCTACCCAGATCTGCTGGTGCACCGCGTCATCAAGGCAGTGCTGAACAAGGCCAAATACCAATTGCCGACCCTGCCCACGCCGGGAGAGGCCGAGGCCAAGCTGTCCAAACGGCTGGCCTCGCGCGTCAAGGAGCCGACCCAGAAGCCGAAAAAAGCCAGTGCCGACGAACTCGCCTGGCAAGCGGCCGGCTTGCACTGCAGCGCCAACGAACGCCGCGCCGACGAAGCCAGCCGAGACGTCGAGGCCTGGCTCAAGTGCAAATACATGCGCGAGCACCTCGGTGAGGAGTTCGGCGGTGTCGTCACGGCGGCCACGGGCTTCGGCATCTTCGTCACGCTGGATGCGATGTACGTCGAAGGCCTGGTGCACATCACGGAACTGGGCGGCGAATACTTCCGCTTCGACGAAGCGCGGCAGGAGCTGCGCGGCGAGCGCACCGGCATCCGCTACGCCATCGGCACGCGGGTAAGGGTGCAGGTCAGCCGGGTGGACCTGGACGGCCGCAAGATTGATTTCCGCCTGGTGAACGAGGGCCAGGACCTGGTCGGCCGTGCCATGAAGGACAAGACCGGCGGCCATGCGACGGAGTTGCCGGCCCAGGAACGCGGCGCCGCGCGCCACGCCGGCGAACCCCGAACCGGCAAGGCCGGCAAGAAGCCGGTGGGCAAGCACGCGGAAACCCGCTCCAGTAGCCGCAGCAGCGGTTCAGGCCGGAGCACCGGCGGCGCCGGCAGCGAACGCACGCCCAAGTCGCCCATCCAGGCGCTGAAGGCGGCCGTCAAGAAAGCCGCCGGCAGCGCCGGGCGCAAACAGGGCAAGAAGCCGCGCCGCTAGGAATCCGGAAATAGCCATGGATTGTTTTTCCCATCCTTTCTCGTCCAGGGCAGGCCGCGCATGCTGATCCGTATCCTGTCGTTTCTTCTTGAGACCATTTTTTTCCTGCTGATTGCGGCGGCACTGCTGCGTGCGTGGATGAACTGGGTCCGGGTCAACATGAGCGCCCAGCCGGGCAGTTTTGTGATGGCGCTGACCGACTGGCTGGTCAAGCCCCTGCGCCGCGCATTGCCCAGGTCGCTGGCGCAGTCGCGGGTGGACTGGGCCAGCGTGATCGCCGCCGCCGTGTTGGCGCTGGCCTATGCCCTGCTGTGGGCCTTGTTGTCCGGCGTGCTGCCGGGAGCGCTTGACGTGGCGCCCCTGCTCTTGCTGTCGCTGTTGTCGTTCGCGCTCAAGATGCTGGTCCGTGTGGCATTGCAAACCCTGTTCATCCTGGTGCTGGGTTTTGCCATCCTCTCGTGGATACAGCCCGGYTCGCCCGCCTATGCCTTGCTGGGCCGCCTGACGGAGCCCGTGCTGGCGCCGTTGCGCCGCGTGATCCCCGTCGTGGGCGGGGTCGACATCTCGGCGCTGGTGCTGATCGTGCTGCTGCAGATTGCCTTGATGGTCATCGTCTAGCAGCCGGCCAGCGCCGACGCCGTCAGCGCCTGGCCACCGTGGCCCGCCGGCCATTCATCGGCCTTGCGGCCGTGGGCAAACACGGCGCTGCAGGCCGCTTCGAAAGCCTCCAGGCCTCCGGCCATATGGGCGCCCAGTATTCCTGCCAGCACATCACCCGTGCCGGCAGTGGCCAGCAGGGCATTGCCGCTGCTGTTGATGGCGCTGGCCCGGCCCGGCGCGGCGATCACGGTCCCCGAGCCTTTGAGCACCACGACGCACTGAAAGCGCTCGGCCAATTGACGGGCGGACGCCAGCCGGCCGGCCTGCACCTCTTTGGCGCTGCTTCCTGCCAGCCGGGCGGCTTCGAGCGGGTGGGGCGTGAGCACTGTCGCATAGCCGCGGTGGTGGCGGGACGTGAGCTGGGTTTGCAGCTGCGTATCCGCCGCGATCGCGTTGAGCGCGTCCGCGTCCAGCACCAGCCGGGGAGCCGCCGACAGCACCTTGGGCAGCACCGCGCGCACGGCGTCACCACCGCCGCAGCCGCACACCACCACCTGCTGCGCCAGGTCCAGCGCCTCGGGGGCGCGGAACATCAATTCGGGTTGCTGGGGATCCACACTGAGCGCCGGCTTGCCGAGCAGGGCCACATACACCCGGCCCGCACCCGCGTGCAGTGCGGCCCGCGCCGCCAGCAGGGCGGCGCCCGCCATATGACTGTGGGCGGTGGACTCGCCGCCCAGCACGGCCACGTCGCCAAAGCTGCCCTTGTGGCTGGCGTGCGGGCTGGTATGCCTTGGTGCTTGCGAGGCCCGGTCGGCACCCAGCAGCCAGGCCTCCGGTGCGTCGGCCGTCGCCGTGCCAAGGCCGTCAAACCATACCTGGCCCGCGCGGTCGCGGCCGTTCGCGGTGAACAGCCCCGGCTTCAGGGTCAAAAGGCTCAAGGTAAAGATATCTGGTGCCGCCGCAAGTTCAAGCTTGAACACCCCGGTGTCGGCGTCCAGGCCGGTCGGCACGTCCACCGCGAGCCGCGGTGCGGCACCGGCCTGCATGCGCGCCAGCCATTCCAGCATTAGGGCCATGCCCGGCCGGGCCGGGTCCAGCGTGCCGCCTATGCCCAGCAGGGCGTCTATGCAGAAATCGAAGCCTTCAGGCGGCTCCGCGGACATGGGCACGCCGGCCGCCAGGGCGCGTTCGCGCGAGGCCTGGGCGTCGGGTGGCTGGCCGGTTTTCCCGGGGGATGGGCCCGTCCAGGTGAGGGTCACGTTTTTGCCCCAGCGGTGCAGGTGCATGGCGGCCTCGAAACCGTCGCCGCCGTTGTTGCCGGGCCCGCAGGCAACCCAGATGCGCTGCGCGTGCGGCGCCAGGGCCAGCGCCAGGCGGGCGACCGAAAGGCCGGCCCGTTGCATCAGCGTGTGCGGCGGCAGGCCGGCGGCGGCGAGCTGCTCAAGTTCGCGGGTAGCCGCCACGCTGTGAAGCGGCTCGCTGAGGGCGCTGGAAATTCTTCGCATGGCCCGATTGTGCGGCCCCCCGGTGTCTCGCAGGAACGGGACTCGCCGGGTTTCAGGCAAGGCGGGCGACGTCCAGCCCTTCCATGTCGATGTCCGTGCTTTTCCCTGCCATCAGATCGGCCAGCGCCCGCGCGCTGCCGCAACTGAGTGCCCAGCCGCTGGATCCGTGGCCCAGGTTGAGCCAGAGTCCGGGAATGCCGCTGTCGCCGATGATGGGCGGCCCGTCAGGCAGCATGGGCCGGGCGCCTTTCCACTCCTGCACGCTGGCGCCGATGTTGGAGAGCTGGGCCGCACCCGGAAACCAATCATGTAAAACCTTGTAAAGGGTTTGCAGGGAGCCGGCCCGTTTATTGTCCAGCGAGCCRCCGATTTCGGCGCTGCCGGCTACGCGCACGCGATTGCCCAGGCGTGAAATCGCCACCTTGTAGCGTTCGTCCATCAGCGCGCTGCGTGGCGCGTTCAGGGGTTCGCGAATCGGTGCGCTGATGGAGTAGCCGTAAACCGCCGCCATCGGGATTTTCAGGCCCAGCGGCTTCAAGAGCTGCGCCGAGGCCAGGCCGGCGCACATCACGACGCGGTCGAAGCCGCGCGGCGTGTTTTCACCAGCGATGACCAGGCTGGCGGGCTGTGCCTGCTCCAGCCCAGCCACCGTGGTGTTGAACTCAAAGTTCACGCCCAGGCGCTGGGCTTCATTGAGCAAAACCATGTAACCGGGGCTGCCGTCGTATTCGAGTTGCAGCTCGGCGGTCAGGTGGTGCAGTCGTTCCCGGCTGTAAAAGGCCAGGCGCTGCATGCGTGCGCGATTGGCCAGGTAGGTATCGAGCTTGCAGGCGCGAAACCATTTCCACATCCAGGCCAGTTCACCGGCCGACAGCGGCAGGGCGAGCTTGACGGGCGCGTGCCGGCTGAACAGGTGGCTGAGGACCTTGCGCGGCATGCCGGGCGCTGCCCAGGGTGTGACGTAGCCGGGCGCGACCAGGCCGGCGTTGGCGAAGCTGGTCTCCTCGGCCGCCGCGCCGCGGCGTTCGAACACGGTGACGTCATGGCCGTCCAGGGCCAGTTCGTAGGCGGTGGTGATGCCGATGATGCCGGCACCAATGACGGCGATCCTCATACGAGGGCGCCGCGGCGGCGTGGGGTGGAGGCGGAGCGCTCGGGATGGTGAAACGTGTTCTGCATTGTTTTTATGAAGTGAAGCAGGCCGCTGGCCCGAACTGGATGGGTCGGCGGCGGTTATTGCTGCAGCGACAGGGCCAGGGCGGCTTCCACCTGCATGGCCAGGTCCAGCACATCGTCATCATGCAGCGCCGCGTGCCACAGCATCAGGCCCACGGGCAACTGGCCGGGCGTGTGGCAGGGCAGGGAAATCGCACAGCCGTCGAGCATGTTAACCACGGAGGTGTTGCGCAGCAAAAGGCCGTTGACCCTGAAGAACTCGGTGTCGTCGTTGAGCAGGCCGGCAATCGGCGGCGCGACAAGGGGCACGGTGGGCGACAGCACGGCGTCAAAGCCGTCCAGGCGGATTTCCATGCGGGTGATCCAGGCCTTGCGGGCCGCCACCAAGTCGATGTAGTCGGCTGCGCTCATGCTGGCGCCGCGCAGGATGCGCTGCGCGACACGCGGGTCGTAGCTGGCCTGGTGTTCGGCGATCAGGCTGCGGTGCCAGGCGTAACTTTCCGCCGCGGACAGGCCGCCGGTGGCGTTGATGGCCCCCAGTTCGGAGATTTCCTCCAGCGCGATCTCCTCGATATGGGCGCCGGCCCGGCGCAAGACCTGCAGGCTGCGCTCAAACGCCTGGGCCACGGTGCGGCTCAACGCATCCTGCATCTGCGTGCGGGCCACGGCCAGGCGGCAGGCGGACAGCGGTTTGCCGGCCAGCCTCACCTGGCGTGCCGCCAGCACCTCGTGCACAGTGACGGCGTCGCGCACCGAGCGCGTCAGGGCGCTCACGGTGTCCAGGC
>NZ_JBFUBY010000023.1:0-23274 GCF_056405515.1 Polaromonas sp. P1_G2 | reverse complement strand
ATGTGGGCGCGGCGCCTGATAGACCGGCTGATCGCGCAGGAAGCGCCGACGGCGACGGTGATCCCGATACGCCTTGCGGCCTGAACTCCATGACAAAAATAATCCCCATGGCCACGACARACCCTTCAGCCGCCCCCAACAGCCTGGAGAGCGCGCAGGTGAGGGCGCAGCTGCAGCTGCGCGAGATGATCCTGGCGGGCGAACTGCCCGGCGGCGCGCGCATCGCCGAGCTGTCCATCGTCGAAAAGCTGGGCGTCTCGCGCACGCCGATACGCGCGGCGCTGATGCGGCTGGAGCAGGAGGGCCTGCTCGAATCGCTGCCCAACGGCGGCTTCGCGGTGCGCACGTTTTCGGAGCGCGACGTGTCCGAGGCGATCGAATTGCGCGGCACGATCGAGGGCCTGTCAGCGCGGCTGGCGGCCGAGCGCGGCGCGCCCACCGTGGTGCTCGGCGAAGCGCGCGAATGCCTGAACCGCATCGACGAAGTGCTGAGCCAGCCGGCCCTCAACGACGAGGCGTTCTCAAGCTATGTGGCGCTCAACGAGCGCTTTCACGCGCTGCTCAGCGAAATGGCGGGCAGCGAGGTGATCGCCAAAGAGCTGGACCGCGTGTCCAGCCTGCCCTTCGCCTCGGCCTCGGGATTCGTGGTGGTGCAGGCCAACTCGCCGCGCGCGCGCGACATGCTCATCGTGGCGCAGGACCAGCACCGCCAGGTGCTGGACGCCATCGAGCAGCGCGAAGGCTCGCGCGCCGAGGCCATCATGCGCGAGCACTCGCGCCTGGCCCAGCGCAACCTGCGCGCCGCCGTGGCCAGCCACAACCTGGACCAGATGCCGGGCGTGCGTTTAATACGGAAAAAATAATGAAAGCCAACGCCAGCTGGACCGATGCGGTCATTGAATCTTTTGAGGACCTCACGCCCACCGTGCGCGAGTTCCGCATCCGGCCCGCGGGTGATGCGGCCGCTGTGCAGCGCCACGAACCCGGCAGCCACCTGCAGGTGCAGCTGCTGGTCGACGGCAGGCCGGAGCTGCGCTCTTATTCGCTGGTCGGCAAGCCCGACGGGCAAACGTGGCGCATCGCGGTGAAGCGGCTGGACGACGGCCGCGGCGGTTCGCGCGCGATGTGGCGGCTGGCCGCCGGCGACCGGCTGCAGGTCAGCGGCCCGCGCAACCATTTCCCGTTGGACTTCAACGCACCGGCCTACCTGCTGGTGGCCGGCGGCATAGGCATCACGCCGTTGCTGGGCATGGCCCAGGCGCTGGCCGGCCGCTGTGCTCAATCGGGCCGCTCGTTGCGCATGCTGTACGGCGTGCGCAGCGAATCTGAACTGGCTTACGGCGAAATGCTGCGGGCCAGCCTGGGCGGGCGGCTGCAAGCAGCCGTCGACGCGCGCATCGATTTCGCCGGCGAGATCGCGGCATTGCCGGTGGGCGCGCAAATGTATGTGTGCGGCCCGGTGCCCATGCTGGACGCCGCACGCCACGCCTGGGAGGCCTCGGGCCGGCCGGCGACCGACCTGCGTTACGAGACCTTCGGCAACAGCGGGCGCTTTTCGCCGCAGGCTTTCAGGGTGCTGATTCCGCGCCACGCGCTGGACATCACCGTGCCGCCCGGCTGCAGCCTGCTGGACGCGCTGGAGCAGGCGGGCGTGGAAGCGGTGTCCGACTGCAAGCGCGGTGAATGCGGCCTGTGCACGCTGGACGTGCTGGCGCTGGACGGCGAGATCGACCACCGCGACGTCTTTCTGAGCGAGCACGAGAAACAGCAGAACACACGGCTGTGCGCCTGTGTCTCGCGCGTGGTCGGCTCGGTGACGCTGGACTCGTCCTACCGGCCCGACGCCTGAGGAGGCAACTTGTGTGCGATCACCGGGCCATGCGCGCGATGATCGCGCAACCGATAGCGAACGCACGGCAACGCCGGGAGCGGCAACCGACAAAATCAAGCCATGGATGGCACGGGCCGATGTGTTCACATATCGAACATTTGTGCCGATACCGCACTCATACTAGACTCGCACCGTTTTACGGCCGGATGCCGGCAACCTGAACATCGCCGCATTTGACGCAGCAGCAAGAACTGAAAACCACCCAGGAGACAAGCATGAAAAAACGTACCTTCCTCACCGCCGCCGCGCTGTCGGCCGCGGCACTTGCCGCTCCCGCACTGGCCCAGGACAACACCTTCAAGATAGGCCTGATCCTGCCGATGACGGGCCAGCAAGCCACCACGGGCAGACAGATCGAGGCGGCCGCCCGGCTTTACATGGCGCAGAACGGCGACACCGTGGCGGGCAAGAAGATCCAGCTGATCGTGAAGGACGACACCTCGCTGCCGGACACCACGCGCCGCCTGGCGCAGGAGCTGGTGGTCAACGACAAGGTCAACGTGCTGGCGGGCTTCGGTATCACGCCCTCGGCCCTGGCCACCGCGCCCATCGCGACGCAGTCCAAGACACCGATGGTGGTGATGGCGGCCGCGACGTCCAGCATCACGCAGTCCTCGCCCTACATCGTGCGCACCAGCTTCACGCTGCCGCAGGTCTCGGTCGCGCTGGCCGACTGGGCGCCCAAGAACGGCATCAAGACGGTGGTCACGCTGGTGTCCGACTACGGCCCCGGCATCGACGCCGAAAAATTCTTCAAGGACCGCCTGACCTTCAACGGCGGCCAGGTGACCGACGCGCTGCGCGTGCCGCTGCGCAACCCCGACTTCGCGCCCTTCCTGCAGAAGGTGCGGGACAACAAACCCGACGCGCTGTTCGTCTTCGTGCCTTCCGGCGCGGGCGCCGCGGTGATGAAGCAGTTCCTCGAGCGCGGCCTGGACAAGGCCGGCATACGGCTGATCGCCACCGGCGACGTGACGGACGACGACCAGCTCAACGACATGGGCGACGGCGCACTGGGCGTGGTGACCTCGCACCACTACTCGGCGGCGCACCCCTCGGCCATGAACAAAAAATTCGTGGAAGCTTTTTCCAAGGCCAACAAGGGCCTGCGCCCCAACTTCATGGCCGTGGGCGGCTATGACGGCATGCGGGTGATTTACGAAGCGCTCAAAACCAGCAAGGGCCAGGGCGGCGGCGACGCGCTGCTCGCGGCCATGAAGGGCCAGCTGTTTGAAAGCCCGCGCGGCAAGATCTTCATCGACGCGCAAACGCGCGACATCGTGCAGGACGTCTACCTGCGCAAGGTCGAGAAGAAGGACGGCCAGCTTTACAACGTGGAATTTGACGTGATCAAGGACGTCAAGGATCCCGGGAAGAATAAGTAACCCCCGAAGCGCCGCTTCGCGGCGCCTCCCCCCTGCTGGGGGCAACCTCTGCGGCCCGGCAAAGCCGGTTCCGCGCCGTTCCTGGCATGGACCTCTWTCAAGCAAACACTGATCCTCCGGCCAAAGCATGCTGACCCTTCTTTTCGACGGTATCGCCTACGGCATGCTGCTGTTCATCCTGGCGGTGGGCCTGGCGGTGACCATGGGCTTGATGAATTTCATCAACCTCGCGCACGGCGCCTTCGCGATGGCCGGCGGCTACATCACCGTGCTGCTGATGCAGCATTTCGGCGTGCCCTTTTTGCTGTGCCTGCCGCTGGCCTTCATCGGCTCGGCGCTGCTGGGCGCGGTGCTGGAACGCACGCTGTACCGGCCGCTCTACAACAAGCCGCACCTGGACCAGGTGCTGTTTTCCATCGGCCTGGTGTTCATGGCGGTGGCCAGCGTCGATTATTTCGTGGGCTCGACGCAGCAGATCGTGCAGTTGCCCCAATGGCTCAAAGGCCGCACCGAGATCGGCAGCGGCGCCTGGATGCTGGGCATGGGCCACTACCGGCTGTTCATCATCGCGGTGTGCGCTGGACTGACGGTGGGCCTGCAGTACCTGCTGGCGCGCACGCGCTTCGGCAGCCGGCTGCGTGCGTCGGTGGACGACCAGCGCGTGGCGGCCGGACTGGGCATCAACGTCAACCTGGTGTTCCTCTCGACCTTCGCCGTGGGCTCGGGCCTGGCCGGCCTGGGCGGCGCGCTGGGCGCCGAGGTGCTGGGCCTGGACCCGAGCTTTCCGCTCAAGTTCATGATTTATTTCCTGATCGTGGTGGCCGTGGGCGGCACCTCGTCGATCACCGGGCCGCTGCTGGCCGCCTTGCTGCTGGGCATTGCCGACGTGGCGGGCAAGTACTACATCCCCAAGCTGGGCGCCTTCATCGTCTACAGCCTGATGATCGTGATCCTGATCTGGCGGCCGCAGGGCCTCTTTGTGCGCAAGGGAGGCAAATAAATGAACACGCAGACATCGCTGCTCAAGAGCAGCCGCTGGAAGCCCTGGGAGCCGGTGCTCTGGCTTCTCGCCTTCGCCGCGCCGGTGCTGATGCCCAGCCATGCGTCCCTTATCAACGAGATCGCCATCGTCGCGCTGTTCGCGGTGTCGCTGGACCTGGTGCTGGGCTATGCCGGCATCGTCTCGCTGGGCCATGCGGCTTTCTTCGGCATAGGCGGCTATGCGGCGGCGCTGTTCGCCAAGCTGGTCATGCCCGACCCGCTGCTGGGCCTGGCCGTGGGCATCGCCACCGCCACGCTGCTGGGCGCCGTGTGTTCGCTCACCATCCAGCGCGGCAGCGACCTGACGCGGCTCATGGTGACGCTGGGTGTGGCGCTGATCCTGCTGGAGCTGGCCAACAAGCTCGACTGGCTGACCGGCGGCGCCGACGGCCTGCAGGGCGTGGTCATGGGGCCGCTGCTGGGCAGCTTCGAATTCGACCTCGCGGGGCGCACCGCCGCCTACTATTCGCTGGCCGTGCTGCTGCTGCTGTTCGTGCTGATGCGCCGCCTGGTGCATTCGCCGCTGGGCGCGACGCTGGAGGCGATACGCGACAACCGCCTGCGCGCCATGGCCATCGGCATTCCGGTGGCGTCGCGGCTGGCGGTGGTCTACACGGTGGCGGCGGGCGTGGCCGGCGCGGCCGGCGCGCTGCTGACGCAGACCACCGGCTTCGCCTCGCTGGATTTGTTCGAGTTCCACCGCTCGGCCGACGTGCTGCTGATCCTGGTGGTGGGTGGCGTGGGCTGGCTGTATGGCGGCGTGGCCGGGGCGATTGTGTTCAAGCTGATGCAGGATGCGCTCTCGTCCATCACGCCGCAGTACTGGACCTTCTGGATTGGTCTCTTCCTGGTGGTGCTGGTGCTGGTGGGCCGCGAGCGGCTGGTCCGGCCCTGGACCTGGCTGCCGCAGCGCCGGCACGGAGGCCGGCCATGAGCGACACGACGCAGGACGCGGTGCTGTCCGCGCAAGGCCTGGTGATGCGCTTCGGCGGCATCACCGCCACCAACAACGTGAGCCTGAACCTGCGGCGCGGCGCGCGCCATGCCTTGATAGGCCCCAACGGCGCGGGCAAGACGACGCTGGTCAATCTGCTGACGGGCGTGCTGCAACCGACCGAGGGCCGCATCCTGCTCGAAGGGGAAGACATCACGCGGCTGGCGCCGCACCAGCGCGTCAAGCGCGGCATGGTGCGCACCTTCCAGATCAACCAGCTGTTCGACTCGCTCACGCCGCTGCAGACGCTGGCACTGGCCGTGTCGCAGCAAACGGGCCTGGGCGCGAAATGGTGGCAGCCGCTGGGCCGCAACCGGGCCGTGGCCGAGCGCTGCGAGCAATTGCTGGAGCAGTTTCACCTGACCGAGGTGATGGACCAGCCGACCCGCGTGCTGGCCTACGGCAAGCGCCGCCTGCTGGAGATCGCCGTGGCGCTGGCCTGCGAACCGCGCGTGCTGCTGCTGGACGAACCCGTGGCGGGCGTGCCGGCCGGCGAGCGCGAGGAACTGCTGCAAACCGTGGCCGCGCTGCCCGCGGATGTGTCGGTGCTGCTGATCGAGCACGACATGGACCTGGTGTTCAGCTTCGCCACCACCATGACGGTGCTGGTCAACGGCACGCTGCTGACCGAGGGCACGCCCGAGGAAATCGCGGCCGACCCGCAGGTCAWGGCGGTGTACCTAGGCCATGGCGAGGAACATGGAGAGGAACATGGCGAGGAGGTGGCCCATGGCTGAGCTGCTCAAGGTCGACAAACTGCGCGCCGGCTACGGCGAGGCCGTGGTGCTGCACGAGGTGTCGTTCACGCTGGGTGAAGGCCAGACGCTCGCACTGCTGGGCCGCAACGGCACCGGCAAGACCACGCTGATCAACACGCTGGCGGGCGCGACGCGGCAGCACGGCGGCGCCATTTCGTTCGGCGCGGGCGCGGCCATGGTCGCGCTGCACCAGTTGCCCTCGCATGAACGCGCGGCAGCTGGCATAGGCTGGGTGCCGCAGGAGCGAAACATCTTCAAGTCGCTGACGGTGCACGAAAACCTCACAGCGGTGGCGCGCCCGGGCAAATGGAATCCCGAGGGCGTGTACGCCATGTTCCCGCGCCTGGCCGAGCGCAAGGGCAACCTGGGCACGCAGCTGTCGGGCGGCGAGCAGCAGATGCTGGCCGTGGGCCGGGCGCTGGTGCTCAATCCGAAGCTGCTGCTGCTTGACGAGCCGCTGGAAGGCCTGGCGCCCATCATCGTGGAGGAACTGCTGCGCGCCATACGCCGCATCACGCGCGAAGAAGGCCTGAGCGCCATCATCGTGGAGCAGCATCCGCAGGCCATCCTGGCGATTTCCGACAGCGCCGTGGTGCTGGACCGCGGCACGGTGGTGCACACGGGAACAGCCCAGGCCCTGCGCGAGCAGCCCGAGCGCCTGGATCAGTTGCTGGGCGTGGCACGCTGAGCGGCCGGGCCGCCGGCCCTGCCACCCGTTCTGCATTTCGCGCTTAAAGCGCGCAAAAAACGGCTACGCGCCGCTATCGTGAACAAGCTTCGCGGCGAAGCGGCTTTCCATGCCGAAAAGTCAAAAGCGATCCACCTTTTTGCGTAGATTCACTTACTAGGGTTTTCCCCTCCAACGGCCTACAATCGCAGACCTTACAAGAAATTGACGGTCAACCGACCGTTCCCGCTGGAGACCTTGCTGATGCCGACACCACCCGCCGCGATGCCCGATGACCGCGAAGAAAAACGCGCCGAACTGCGCCGCGCCGCACTTGAATACCACGAGTTTCCGACCCCCGGCAAGGTGGCCATCGCAGCGACCAAGCAGCTGACCAACCAGCGCGACCTGGCCCTGGCCTATTCCCCCGGCGTCGCGGCGCCCTGCGAAGAGATCGTCAAGGACCCCAACAACGCCTTCAAGTACACCAGCCGCGGCAACCTGGTGGCCGTGATCACCAACGGCACCGCCGTGCTGGGCCTGGGCGACATCGGCCCGCTGGCCTCCAAGCCGGTCATGGAAGGCAAGGGCGTGCTGTTCAAGAAGTTCGCCGGCGTGGACGTGTTCGACATCGAGATCGACGAAAAAGACCCGGTCAAGCTGGTCGACATCATTGCCTCGCTGGAGCCGACCTTCGGCGCCATCAACCTTGAAGACATCAAGGCGCCCGATTGCTTCTACGTCGAGCGCGAACTGCGCAAGCGCATGAAGATCCCGGTGTTCCACGACGACCAGCACGGCACTGCCATCACCGTGGGTGCGGCGGTCCTCAATGCGCTCAAGGTGGTCGGCAAAGGCCCCGGCCAGGTCAAGCTGGTGACTTCCGGCGCGGGCGCTGCGGCGCTGGCCTGCCTGAACCTGCTGCTCAAGCTGGGCATTCAACGCGAGAACGTGTTCGTGACCGACCTGGCCGGCGTGGTCTATGAAGGCCGCACCGAGCTGATGGACGAGGACAAGATCCAGTTCGCGCAGAAGACCGACGCGCGCACCCTCAGCGACGTGATCGCGGGCGCGGACATTTTCCTGGGCCTGTCGGCCGGCGGTGTGCTCAAGAAGGACRTGGTCGCCAAGATGGCCGCCAAGCCCATCATCCTGGCGCTGGCCAACCCGAATCCCGAGATCACGCCCGAGGACGTCAAGTCCGTGCGCGACGACGCCATCATGGCGACCGGCCGCACCGATTACCCCAACCAGGTCAACAACGTCCTGTGCTTTCCTTATATCTTCCGCGGCGCGCTGGATGCCGGCGCCTCCACCATCACCATCGAGATGGAAATCGCGGCCGTGCATGCGATCGCCGAGCTGGCACAGGCCGAGCAGAGTGAAGTCGTGGCGGCCGCCTATGTGGGCGAGAAGCTCGCCTTCGGCCCCGAGTACCTGATTCCCAAGCCCTTTGACCCGCGCCTCATGATGAAGATCGCGCCCGCCGTGGCGCAGGCGGCGGCCGACAGCGGCGTGGCCTTGCGGCCGATCCAGGACATGAACGCCTACCGCGACAAGCTGCAGAGCTTCGTCTACGCCTCGGGCACGGTCATGAAACCGATTTTCGCGGCCGCCAAGGCCGCCAGCCGCAAGCGCGTGGCCTACGCTGAGGGCGAGGAAGAACGCGTACTGCGCGCCTGCCAGATTGTGGTGGACGAAGGCCTGGCACGGCCGACGCTGATCGGCCGCCCGGCCATCATTGCCCAGCGCATCGAAAAATTCGGCCTGCGCCTGAAGGAAGAGCTCGACTACGACGTGGTCAACGTCGAGCAGGACCACCGCTACCGCGACTTCTGGCAGACCTACCACCGCATGATGGAGCGCCGCGGCGTCACCGTGCAGATCGCCAAGATCGAGATGCGCCGCCGCCTCACGCTGATCGCCGGCATGCTGCTGCACAAGGGCGACGTCGACGGCCTGATCTGCGGCACCTGGGGCACGACCGCCCACCACCTGGACTACCTGGACCAGGTCATCGGCAAGCGCGAAGGCGTCAACACCTATGCCTGCATGAACGGCCTGTTGCTGCCGAACCGCCAGGTGTTCCTGCTCGACACCCACGTCAACTGCGACCCGACGGCCGAGCAACTCGCCGAGATCACCACCATGGCGGCCGAGGAAATGATGCGCTTCGGCATCAAGCCCAAGGCGGCCCTGCTGTCGCATTCGAACTTCGGCTCGTCCAACCTRCCGAGCGCCCTGAAGATGCGCCGCACGCTGGAACTGCTGCGCGAAAAGGCGCCCTGGCTGGAAGTCGACGGCGAAATGCACGGCGACATGGCGCTGGACGCCGACGCGCGCGCACTGATCATGCCCAACAGCACGCTAACGGGCGAGGCCAACCTGCTGGTCCTGCCCAATATTGATGCGGCCAATATTTCGTACAACCTGCTCAAGACGGCGGCCGGCGGCAACATCGCTATCGGCCCCGTGCTGCTGGGCGCGAACAAACCCATGCACATCCTGACCGCTACCGCCACGGTGCGCCGCATCGTCAACATGACGGCCCTGACGGTCGCGGATGCGAACGCCGCCCGATAAGCCAAAATTAGATAGCCAGTACTAACTTATTTAGGTAATAAGCCCAGTCTTTACTGCCTAAATTTTCAGCAGCCACTTGCGTTTTTTGGCCATATGCGGCAAACTACCTCTCTTGAAATTTAAGGGTTAACCCGAAATCGGCGGGCTGGCCTTAGGTTCCAGGAAAGGCTTCTTTTTCATGTTGCGCAATGGGTGGGGACGTTGGCAGGCGGCCAGAATGGTCGGCCTGCTGGTCTTGACAACCAGCCTGAGCGGGCTGATCCCCAGCGTGGTGCAGGCCAAGGGTGCGGATACACCGGCAGCGGCCGGCACGATCGCAACGGCCCAATTGCCCCCGCAAGGGCGCGACATGATGACGCTGATTTACCAGGGTGGGCCGTTCAGGCATGACAAGGACGGCGTGGTGTTTGGCAACCGGGAGCGACTTCTTCCGGCCAACCGTCGCGGTTACTACCGCGAATACACCGTCAGGACGCCCAATGAACGCAGCCGGGGAGCCCGGCGCATTGTTTGTGGCGGCTTGAAACCCACCGCTCCGGATGCCTGTTATTACACCGACGACCACTATGCGAGTTTTCGCAGAATCGTTCAGTAAATGAACTGTGGTTGTTATTTCAAGTTTTTGACTTCAGAGAAAGAGTAGCGGAGATGGATACACCACTTCGTCGGGACAACGAGACGCCGGTGCGCAAGGACGGCGAAACGCCCTTGCGCGGCGTGCGGCCCAATATCGTTCAATCCATACGTGCCTTCCGGGTGCAGGATCTGCAGGACGCAGCGACACAGCTGAACCAGCATTTCCTGTATGCCAACCTGGGCAATGCCCAGAGCAAGCAGGACGTGCTGGACATGATTGCGGCGCAATACACCTTCCCGGCCCACTTCGGCAAGAATTTCGACGCGCTGTACGACTGCATGACGGACCTGGTCCACAAATCAGGCCCGCAGCCCGGCTTCATCGTCGTGCTCGAGCAGATTCCGGCCAACGCCAAATTCGACAAGGAAGCGCGCGAGCAGCTGCTCGACATCTTCCGGGATGCCTCGGACTACTGGGCGGATCGCAAGATACCGTTCAGATGTTTCTATTCTTTTCTGTAGCCCGCTCCCCAGACATCGGCCAAGGGGATCGGGCGAATGAGGCCCAGCAAGCAGTTGCAGAAGGTGAAGAAGTCATGCCTACCGACAAACTGGTAGACGTGTCACCTCTGGCGTTGCGCATGAGCAGCCCGTTTAACGCGGGTTACTGGCTCGCCGCTGCTTAAAGCAAAAACGACATCGTGGGCGCCGCAAGCGCCCGCAAAAAAAGACCGTCCTTGACGGGCTTTTTTTATGCCGGCTGTTGCCGTTCCGGCTTAAAGCGCCTGCACCAGCGCGACGTACTCGGCCACCGGCACTTCCTCGGCACGGCGCTGCACGTCAAAAGTTCCGCCGAAGCCCCGCGCGGTGAGCCATTGCCCCAGCGTGTGGCGCAGCAGCTTGCGGCGCTGGCTGAAAGCCACCTGCACCAGTTCGCTGAGCAGCTTGACATCCAGCGCCGCCGGCACGGCATGCGGCACCATGCGCACCACCGCGCTGTCCACGCGCGGCGGCGGGTCAAAGCTGTGCGGCGGCACGAACAACACGTTTTCCATGGCGTAGCGCCACTGCAGCATCACGCTGAGCCGGCCGTAGTCGCTGGTGGCCGGTGCGGCCACCATGCGGTCTATGACTTCCTTTTGCAGCATGAAGTGCTGGTCTTCAATCACGTCGACCGCATCCAGCAGGTGGAACAGGATAGGCGTGGAGATGTTGTACGGAAGGTTGCCGACGACCCGAAGCTTTTGCCCCTGCGCGCAAGCGGTGTGCGCCAGTTCACGGATGTCGACCTTGAGGATGTCGGATTCGACCACACTGAGCTGGGGGTGCTCGCGCAGTTGCCGCGCCAGGTCACGGTCCAGCTCGATCACCGTCAGCTTGCCAAGGCGCTCGACGAGCGGCTGCGTCAAGGCCGCAAGCCCGGGCCCGATTTCCACCACAGCCTGGCCAGCCCGCGGCGCGATCGCCTGGACGATGCCTTCAATGATGCCCTGGTCAGTCAGGAAATGCTGGCCGAAGCGTTTGCGCGGGATGTGTTTCATATATAGCGGCCTCACGCCCTAAACCAGCAGGGGCCGCGGGACTGGCTTTGCCAGACCGCAGGCGCAACGGCCCCTTTCGTGAGGAAAGGGGCAGGGAGCTACGCGAAGCGAGCGACCGTGGGGGCCACATTATTGAGGAGGATCACGATACTCCACATACGCACGGCCACGGACCTCCTGGGCCCAGAGTGCGTAAGCTTCGTTTTGCTTCTTCTCGCGCAGCACGTTACGCGCGATCTCGCGCTGGTCGCGCAGCGAGAGCTGCGTGTCGCGGCGCTCCAGCACCTGGATGATGTGCACGCCGTATCGGGTCACCAGTGGATCGGAGACCTGGTTGGGTGCCAGGCTGTTCATGACCTTCTCAAACTCAGGCACAAACATGCCGGGGCTGGCCCAACCCAGGTCGCCGCCTTCCTTGGCCGAACCGTCCTCGCTGTTTTCGCGGGCGAGGGCGGCAAAATCGGCTTTCCCCGCCTGGACACGTTTCTTGAGCTCGGCGAGTTTTTCCGTCGCGGTGGCTTCCGTCTGTTTGGGGTTCAAGCGCAGCAGGATGTGCCGGGCATGGGTCTGCGTCACGGTGGCGCCGGGCATACCGCCCTGGCGCTTCTCGATCACCTTGAGGATGTGAAAGCCCGCGCCGCTTCGCACCGGGCCGGCCAGTCCGCCGGTCTGCAGGTTTTTGGTTGCTTCGACAAAGAGGGGGGGATAGCGGTCCGCCGTGCGCAGGCCCATCTGGCCGCCGGTGGCGCGTGTGGCGGATGCGGAGAACTCCGCGGCCAGCGCAGCGAAATCGCCGCCGGCCTTGGCACGATCCACCACCTGCTGGGCCCTGGCCTGCAGCGCCGCGACCTGGTCGGGCGTGGCGTTCTCCGGCACCGGCACCAGAATTTCGCCCAGGTTGAGGGCCAAGGCGGAAGGCTCGGCGCCGCCGCCTTCCTGGTCGCGCAGGAACTGGTCTATCTCCTGCTCGTTCACGGTGACGCGCGACTCCAGTTCGCGCTGGCGCAAGCGGCCCACCAGAAGCTCATCGCGCACTTCGGAGCGGAACTGGGTGTAGTCGATGCCGTCCCCCTTCAGGCGGCTGCGCAGCTGGTCCACCGAGATCTGGTTCTGGCTGGCCACGGTCTGGACCGCGTTTTCGATGGTGTTTTCATCGATCCGGATACCCGAGGTGCGTGCCAGCTGCAGCTGCGCCTTGTCGCTGATCATGCGCTCCAGGATCTGCGGCACCAGTTCACTGCGCGGCGGCAGGGCCGTGCCCTGCTGGAGGATCTGCTGCTCGGTGCGTATCAGTTTGAGGCGGACCTCGCTGTTGGTGATCGGCTCGGAATTCACCACCGCGACGATGAAATCGGCCTGGCGTTGCCCGCCGCCACCCTGGGCCGGGGCGCGCGCGGCGGCAGCCGGGTCGGACAGGCGCAGGGGATTGGACGGCTTGAGCCCCTGGGCCTGCACCTGAACCGCCAGCAAGGCCGAAAGCGCCAGGGTGAGGGCGGCGGCGCGCGGCAGGCTTGGGGAGAGTTCAGGAAGAAAACGGATATTAGTCATAAGTGGTAAAGCGGCTTGGAGCCTCGATTTTCTCACGCAGGTACTGGTAGCGCGGGACATTTGACTTGAGGGTTTCCAGGGGGTTCCCGCCAATGCGGGAGAAGCCCACCAGCTCCAGCTGGAACATGATCCGGGTGTCGGAAGTGCCGGTACTGGTCTGCGAGCGCTGCAGCACGACGCGGCTTATCCAGCAGCAGCCGTCGTATTCGACGCCGATGATGGAGTCGACCAGCCGCTTGTCCAGCACGCTGTAGTTCAGCCGGCCGACCGCGTAATAACGCCCCGGCCCCTGGCCCTGCCCGGGACCCAGGTCCTTGCCCTTGTCGCCCCACAGGTCGTTGATGGGCCACTGCCAGCCCACATCGATCTGCTCGCTGACGTTGCGCTGGCGCCGGAATGCGGCGCTGATGACGCGGTAATTGCCCGGGTTATAACGCACGCCGAACGAGGCGCGCTCGGACTGCCGGGTCTTGGGGTTGTATTGCACCGTGCTGTCGAAAGACCATTGCGGCACCCAGTTGACGGACGCGCCGACCAGTATGTCGCTGATGCGGTCGGTAACCGGCAGTGCGCCGGGCAGGGTCACCCGCTGGTCTTCAAAGCGCAGGCGCTGCGCGATACCGACGCGCACGGCTTCGGCGCCGGTCGCGGGATCCAGCAGGCGGGAGGTCACACCCAGTGTCAGCAGGTTCGCGTCGGAAATGCGGWCATTGCCGACAAAAGCGTTCTCGGTAAAGACGGTCGCGAAGTTGAAGTCGTTGATGCCGGAGTCATAGTTGGGCAGCAGGCTCTGGTCGCGGTAGGGCGTGCGGACATAAAAAGCCCGCGGCTCCAGCGTCTGGGTGAAATTGCGGCCCAGGAAGCTGGCCTCACGCTCGAACTGCAGGCCGCTGTCCAGGCTGAAGGTCGGAACCACACGCGAGGCCGTCTTCGCCCCGCCCACCAGCGGCGCGTCGAACTGGTAGCTGGTGGCATGCAGCTGCACCTTGGGCGTGATGAAACCCGCCGACGACAGCCAGGGACGGCTGATCTGCAGCTTGGTGAAAGCCCGGTTGCTGTTGGGCTGGTTCGTCAGCGTGCGGTCCGCGGAGAAGCGGGTGTAATCGCCCTCGATCGACCAGTCGAAGCCGTTGCCCAGCCCTCCCAGGGGGGCGTCCACCCGGGTGTAGGCGGCCGTGAGCTGCGGAAGCCGGTCATACGGAGGGACGATGGGCGAGGTCACGTCCTGCAAGGTCTGCCACTTCAGGGTTCGCAGGGTGCTGGAGAAGAATCCCCTGCCCCAGGTCAGGGTGGCATCCTGGGACAGCAGGCGCTGGGTGGTGTAACCGGAGCGTGCCGGAAAATCCTTCCAGTAATCGTTGTCGCTGACACGATTCAGGTTGAGGTTGAGGCCGAGGTTGCCGACCGAAGCCAGGCCGGTGGCAATGGTGCCGGTGTGCTGGTAGCCGTAGGACCAGCGGTCCCGGTCGCGCAGCTTGTCGCTGGGCAGGTAATTGGCACGCAGTTCGCCCTGGTAACTGGGTTCCAGGTAACGGAACTCGCCGGCGAGGTCTACGCCGCGCTTGCTCAGGATCGCCGGTGAAAAGGTGGCATCCCGATTGGGTGCGATGTCGAAGTAATACGGCTGGCGAAACTCAAACCCGTTCGTCGAGCCCATGCTGATGGTAGGCGGCAACAGGCCCGACTTGCGCTTGTCGCTCAGCGGAAAACTCACCCTGGGAAAAGCCAGGATGGGCACGCTCTTGAAGCGGACGACGGCATTGTGGGCCACGCCGACCTCGGTCTCCAGGTCGAACTCGAAGCGGCTGGCGCGCAGCACCCACGCAGGCTGCCAGCTCGCCTCGTCATCACGCTCGCAGGTGGTGTAGGTGGCGCGCTCGGCCGTCAGGTGTTTCTCGTCGAGGAAATCGACCCGCAGCGCCCGGCCGTTGCCGCCGTTGCTCAGGAAGCGGTAATCGGGCGTGGTGAAAAAGCCCTCGAACCGGTCCAGCTTGAGCTCCAGCTCGGGGCCTTGAAAGCGGTTGCCGGCGCGGTTGATGCGCACGTTGCCGCGGCTTTTGAGCTGGTCGTCGGGCTGGTAATACTCGATGCGGTCGGCGCGTATGGAGGTGGCCCCGCGCCGCAGTTCCGCATTGCCGTCGATCACGGTTTCCAGGTCCGGGCGTCCCGACACACGGTCGCCGAAGACAAACGTCGGCCCCCGGTCCTGCGGGTCGCTGGAGACTTCCTCGGCCAGCATGGGGGTGGGCTTGAGCTTCAGGGCGCCCTCGGACTCCGCCATCTCCGCCGGCGTGGGAGCTGGCGCGCCACGCGCCGCTGCCGGCGCCGCGGGCACCGCCTGGGCGTGCGCCGTCCCCGCAACAGTCATCCCCAGCGTGGCGCAAAACACGACCAGCCTGGAGACAGCAAGAGCCACCGGAGAGAGAATAAAAGGCGAGGGGGATGCGCGGCGCATCGTTTATGTGAGATAAACCCGTTTGTAAAATCAGGCCCGATTATCCATGACCCTCCAGCCCATCCCCAGAATAAAGAAGCCGAGCCCGGCGAAGGCCGCGCAAGCATGACCGCGCCGTCCATCGCCTGGGCCGACCCGGCACGCGCCGCCGCCTTCGACAACTGGCTGGCCGACATGGCCCGCCTGCATCGTTTGCAGGCCGGCACGCTGAGGCCGGCATCGGCCGACGCCAGCTTTCGCCGCTATTTCAGGGTCGACGCCGCATCGGGCGAGGGCAGCTGCATCATCATGGATGCGCCGCCCGCGCAGGAAGACTGCAAACCCTTCGCCAAGGTCGCCGGCCTGATGGCGGAGGCGGGCCTCAACGCGCCGCGCGTGCTGGCATGGGACGAACCTTTGGGCTTCATGCTGCTGAGCGACCTCGGCGCGCAAACCATGATGGAGCTGATCGCGCCTCCCGCCGCGGTTGACGCGATTGCCAGCCCCACCTCCGCCCACTACGAGCTGTACACCCATGCGGTGGACGCGCTGGTGCGTTGGCAGCTTGCCTCGAAACCAGGCGTGCTGCCCCCCTATGACGAGGCGCTGTTGTCGCGCGAACTCTCGCTGTTCCCCGACTGGTATGTCGCCAAACACCGCAAGCTGCCGCTGGACACGGGCCTGCAGGAAAAGCTGAACGTTCTCTTTGAACAGATCAAGGCCAGCAACCTGAATTCGCTCGAAGGTGCGCGGGTGTTTGTGCACCGCGATTTCATGCCGCGCAACCTGATGATCCCAAGCGGCTCACCAGCGGCTCTCGCGGACGCGCCGCCGCTTGGGGTACTAGACTTCCAGGATGCGGTCTACGGCCCCATCAGCTATGACATCGCCAGCCTGATGCGCGATGCGTTTCTGAGCTGGGAAGAGGATTTTGTGCTCGACATCACCGTGCGCTACTGGCAGAAGGCCCGCAAGGCGGGCCTGCCGGTCGGCGACGATTTCGGCGAGTTCTACCGGGCCGTCGAATGGATGGGCCTGCAGCGCCACCTCAAGATTCTGGGCATCTTCGCGCGCCTCACGCTGCGCGACGGCAAGCCCAAATACCTGGCCGACACGCCGCGCTTCATCCGCTACGCCCGCAACACCGCCGCGCGCTACCGCCAGCTGGGCCCGCTGATGGTCTTGCTCGACGAGATCGAAGGCAATGAAACCCGCGTAGGCTACACGTTCTGACCGCATGAAGCACTCCCTCCACCGCCCTCCCGCCGCCAGGGCCGTGCCGTGAGCGCGCGTTTCTATGCCGACATGGCGCTGGTGCCGGGCACGACGGTCCAGTTGCCGCCGGCCGCCGCCCGCCACGTCCAGGTCCTGCGGCTGCAGCCCGGGGACGCGCTTTCACTGTTCAACGGCAGGGGCGACGGCCAGCCCGGCAGCGAAGGGGAATTCGACGCCACGGTCGCGCGCATGGGCCGCAGCGAGGTCGAGGTGATCGTCGGCGCCTACAACCCCACGGCGCGCGAGGCCGGCCGCGCCATCCACCTGGCGGTCGGCATGCCCGCCAACGAGCGCATGGACTGGCTGGTCGAAAAAGCCGCCGAACTCGGCGCGGCCAGCATCCAGCCCCTGATGAGCGAGCGCAGCGTGCTGCGCATCAAGGGCGAACGCGCCGACAAAAAAATCGCGCACTGGCACGGCGTGGCCGTCGCCGCCTGTGAGCAGTGCGGCCGCAGCCGCGTGCCGCTGATCCACGACGTCGCCAGCCTGGCCGACTGGCTCAAAGGCCTGGAAGATGCGGCCGCGGGCGGAAGCCGGCTGCTGCTGTCGCTGCGCGAAGGCAGCCGGCCGCTGGCCCAGGCGATTCCGGGCAGCGGTCCGCTGACATTTTTAAGCGGCCCCGAGGGCGGCCTCAGCCTCGCCGAAGAAGCCGCGGCCATTGCCCGGGGCTTTAGCCCCGTCACGCTGGGCCCGCGCGTGCTACGGGCCGAAACCGCGCCGCTGGCCTGCCTGTCGCTGTTGACACTGGGCGGTGCCGCATGAACCGCAACCTCTGGCTGCTGGCCGTTTGCCAGGGCCTGTTCCTGACCAACAACGTCACCTTCATCGCCATCAACGGCCTGGTCGGGCTGAACCTGGCGCCGCTGGGCTGGATGGCGACCCTGCCCGTCATGGGCTATGTGGTGGGCGGAGCGCTGTCGACCTCGGTGGTGGCGCGCACGCAGGCGCGCTTCGGGCGCAAGGCCTCCTTCCAGCTCGGCCTGCTGGTAGCCGTGGCCTCGGCCCTGCTGTGCTGTTACGCGGCCTACGGCAGGAATTTCTGGCTGCTGGTGGCGGCCACGGTGGTGGCCGGCTACTACAACGCCAACGCGCAGCTCTACCGCTTTGCCGCGGCCGAGCTGGCCCTGCCGGCTTTTCGCGAAAAAGCCATTTCGCTGGTCATGGCCGGCGGCCTGCTGGGCGCCGTCGCCGGGCCCAATCTCGCGGCCCACACGCGGGAGCTGACCGACGTACCTTTTGCCGGCGCCTACCTGGCGCTGGCCGGCGTGGCACTGCTGTCCATGGCGCTGCTGGCCTTCATCCAGTTTCCGCCGCCGCCCGAGGCGCACGCGRCACGCGGCGGAAGGCCACTCGGCGAAATCATGCGGCAGCCGGTCTTCATCGTGGCCGCGGCCGCCGGCGCCCTGGGCTTTGGGGTGATGAACCTCCTGATGGCCGCCACGCCGATCGCCATGCAGGTCTGCGGCCTGCCGTTTTCCAGCGTCGCGCTGGTGCTGGAGTGGCATGTGATCGGCATGTTCGCGCCCGGTTTTTTCACCGGCCACCTGATACGCCGCTTCGGCGCCCTGCCCATCATGGCGGTGGGYGTGGCGCTGAACGTGGTGTGTGTGCTGATCGCGCTTTCGGGCGTGGACCTGAAGCAGTTCCTGGCGGCGCTGTTTTTGCTGGGGCTGGGCTGGAATTTCCTGTTCACAGGTGCCACCACACTGGCCTTGACGGCCTACCGTCCCGAGGAAAAGGACAAGGCGCAGGGCGCGCTCAATTTCTGCATTTTTGCCGTGCTGGCGATGTCCTCTCTGGCGTCGGGCGTGCTTGTCACCACGCAGGGCTGGGCCTTGCTGAACCTCGGTTCGCTGCTGCCGCTAGGCCTGACCGGCGCGGCGCTGGCCTGGCTTGCACTGGGCCGTCGCAAGGCACAGAATGCCTGAGAGCCTTTTGGCTCACGTCATTCATCACTTGAGGAGTTCGTCATGGGTTTACTCGATTCCGTCCTGGGCAGCGTCCTCAACAACAACAGCCGACAGGACTCGGCGGGCGCGGCCGGCGGACTGGGCGGCCTCATCGGCATGCTGGCCAGCAATCCCCAGCTGATCCAGATCGTCACGGGTATGCTGGCCAACAACGGCGGGCAAGGCGGGCTGGGCGGCCTGGTCAGCAAGTTTGAAGAGGCCGGCCTGGGCGACGCCATCCAGTCATGGATAGGCGGCGGGCCCAACCAGCCGGTTTCCGGCGACCAGGTCACCAGCGCGCTGGGCGCCGGCACCGTATCCAACATCGCCGCCAGGCTGGGCGTGGATCCCGGTGATGCCGCCAACCAGCTTTCCCAGATGCTGCCGGGCCTCATCAACCACCTGACGCCCGAAGGCCAGGCACCCGCGCAAGGCTTGGGCAACGGCGAAGACCTGATGGGCATGCTGGGCGGCCTGCTGCAGCAGGCTCGCTGATTTTTTTGAGGCCGGAGCCGGCCTCAAGCAACGGGCTAGAAGCGCGCGTCCAGCCAGGATTTGAGCCTATCGAACACCGGCGCCGAGTCGGTTTCGTTGAAGATCTCGTGGTAAAGGCCTTCAAAGCAGCGCGTGGTCACTGTGCCGGGCATGACGTCCCGTGAATTCGCGGCGCTTTCCGCAAAGGCGCGGCTGCCCGCCGGGTCAACGAGGCGGTCCGCACCCGCATACATCAGCAGCGTCGGCGTGCGCCAGCGGGCGGCGGCCGCTATCGTTGCCGGGCCGGCTGTCGCGATGAACTTGCCCAGCCGCGGTGAAATCCTGTTGTGCACCTGCCGGTCGGCCAGGTATTTTCTGACCACCTCCGGGTCGTGCGAGAGGTAGTGCGGATCCAGGCCGTTGCCCACACACAGGTTGGGCGCCAGGTTCGGCATGAAAGCCAGCAGCAGTTTCTGCAGCGGGCCGAGGCCGGCATCCAGTGCCGGCGAGGACATCACCAGGCCGTCGACGGGGCGTATGCCCAGCGAGACAAAGCGGCTGGCCACCAGGCCACCCAGGCTGTGGCCCAGCAGCACGATCGGCAGCTGGGCGGATTCCGGCGCCGCGGATTCCCGCAGCATGCGCATGCAGCGCAGCCGCGTGTCATCGACCACTTCGGCCAGGTCGTCGAGCAAGGTGCTGTCTTGGGGCAGCACGCCGCGCGCGCCGCCGGACTCGCCGTGGCCGCGCTGGTCGTAAGCGCGCACGGCGAAACCCCATTCCATCAATTGGCGCGCGACATGGTCGTAGCGCAGGGCGTGTTCACCCAATCCGTGCACCAGCAGCACGACGGCGCGCGGCGGCGGCGCGTGCGGGCCCATTTCGTCGGCCCAGGCGTCCAGCGGCCACTCGTACAGGGCCAGGTTTTCGCCGTCGCGGGCAGTGAAGGGGGCTAGGATGGTCGAATGCATGCGGCGGCGTAAGCCTGGCCTGGGGCAAGCGCGCGCGGCAGGCCGCGATGCGGGGAAGAAGGGCGGCGCACCCGAGTCAACCGGGAACGCGTGCCATCACGTGCGCGACCGCGGCGGTCAGCTTCTTGGCATAAGGCACGTTCAGGAACTCGTTGGGGCCGTGGGCATTGCTCTTGGGACCCAGCACGCCGCAGACCATCATCTGCGCCTTGGGGAAACCCTTGCTCAGCATGTTCATCAGCRGAATGGTGCCGCCCTGGCCTATGGTGCCGCAAGGCGCGCCGAAAAAGCTCTGCGACGCGTCGTTGAGCGCGTTCTCGAACCAGGGCACGGTGCCGGGCGCGTTCCAGCCGGTCGCGCCGCCGTTGCTTTCGAAGGTCACCTTGGCCTGGTAGGGCGCGTTGTCTTCCAGCAGCGTCTTGAGTTCCTGCACCGCCGCGCCGGCGTCGATCAGCGGCGGGAAACGCAGCGAGAGCTTGAAGGCGGTGTAAGGCCGCAGCACGTTGCCGGCGTCCTTGAGCGCCGGGAAGCCCTCGGCGCCGGTCACGCTCAGCGTAGGGCGCCAGGTGCGGTTGAGCAGGGCTTCGACCGGGTCGGTGGTGGTAGGCAAGGCGAAGCTGCCGGAGCCTTCGCAGTCATAGTGCGCCCATGGAAAGCGCTTGTAGATTTCCTCGCCGAGGATTTTGGCGGTGGCCTGCGCCTGGGCCAGGCGGTCGGCCGGGATTTCACAATGGAAGCTCTGCGGCAGCAGGCGCCCGGTCTTGCTGTCCTCAAGGCGGTCCAGCACCTGGCGCATGATGCGAAAGCTCGAGGGCACCAGGCCGCTCGCGTCACCGGAGTGCACGCCTTCGGTGAGGATTTCGACTTTGAGCACGCCGGCCGCGTTGCCGCGCAGGCTGGTGGTGAGCCACAGCTGGTCGTAATTGCCCGCGCCGGAGTCCAGGCACACCACCAACGCGACCTCGCCGAGGCGCTCGCGCAGCGCGTTGACATAGGGCAGCAGATCGTAGGAGCCGCTTTCCTCACAGGTTTCGATCAGGCCGACGATGCGCGGGTGGGGCACGTTCTGGGCCTTGAGCGCCTGCACCGCGGCGATGCTGGCGTAGACGGCATAGCCATCGTCGGCGGCGCCGCGGCCATAGAGCCTGCCGTCCTCGTACTTGGCCGCCCAGGGGCTCAGGTCATTGCGCCAGCCGGTGAATTCGGGCTGCTTGTCGAGGTGGCCGTACATCAGCACGGTTTGCGTCGAGTCGGCGCGCGTGGCCGGGATCTCAAAAAACAGCACCGGGGTGCGGCCTTCGAGGCGCACGACTTCCAGCGTGAGGCCTTCGACCTTTTGCGCCTCGACCCAGGCCGCCGCATTGCGCATGACGGTGTCGATGAAACCGTGCTGCGCCCAGTCGCTGTCGAAGGTGGGGGACTTGGCGGGAATGGAGATGTAGTCGGTGATCTGTTTGACGATGTCGCCGTCCCACTGGGCGGTCACCTGGGAGAGGGCCTGGGCGGCGTTGAGGATGCTGGCGGGGATTTCGCGGTACAGGGGGGCGTTCATGGAAGGGCTCCGAGGGAAATTGTCGGCTTTTCAGGGCGGCTTTTGGCCGCGGCAGCTGCTACTGTACGCTTCCGACACAGACCGCGCCACCGGCCAGGGGAAGACCCGCAATTGGAGAATTCAAGCTACAGCGCTCGCAGCCGGCGGGGGCAAAGATAACTTCTGCATTTCTCCCCTATCTGGACGAGATTGGACGGGAGAACAAACCAGTGACCAGCACGCCACGGAGCCGCCATGACACCAGCCAGCCGCACCCCAGCCAGCCCTTCCGAGCCGGCTCATTCCCGCATCCGCGCGGGCGTGGGCGGCTGGACTTTTGAGCCCTGGCGCGGCAATTTCTTTCCGCCCGGCCTGCCGCACAGCCGCGAGCTCGAATACGCGAGCCGCCGGTTGAGCGCCATCGAGGTCAACGGCACCTATTACGGCACGCTCAAGCCGGCCAGTTTCAAGAAGTGGCATGACGAGACCCCCGACGGCTTCGTGTTCTCCCTCAAGGCCTCGCGCTACGCGACCAACCGCCGCGTGCTGGCCGAGGCCGGCGAGTCCATCCAGCGCTTCACGGAAAGCGGCATCAGCGAGCTGGGCGACAAGCTGGGCCCCATCGTCTGGCAGTTCATGCCCGGCAAGGTGTTTGAAGCCGGGGATTTCGAGGCCTTTTTGTCACTGCTGCCCAAGCAGGTGGACGGCCGGGCCCTGCGCCACGTGGTCGACGTACGCCACGAAAGCTTTATGTCGCCCGACTACCTGGCGCTGGCGCGCCGTTACAGGGTCGCCACCGTATTTACCGACGCTGACAAATTCCCGTCCTTCGCCGACCTCACGGGCGACTTCGCCTATGCCCGCCTGATGATGAGCGAAGCAGGCCTGGAAACCGGCTATGAGGAAGGCGCGCTGGACGCCTGGGCCGAGCGTTCAAGGCAATGGGCCGCAGGCGGTGCGCCTGCCGACCTGCCGATGCTGGAGGACGCACCGTCGCAAGGCAAGCCGCGCGACGTATTTGTGTATTTCATCAACGGCGCCAAGGAGAGGGCGCCGGCCGCGGCCATGGCGTTTTTAAGCCGTCTGGGCTTTACGCCCCCTGCCTAGTTGTAGACAGCCATGGCCTCGCCCAGCCGTACTTCACGGCCTGGCGCCCACTCCGGGTTAAAGCGCAGCGGCCCCTTGGGAAACAGTATGACGACGGTGGAGCCCAGCAGGAAGCGGCCCATTTCCTCGCCCTGCTTCAGGCGGATCGCGGAAGTCGGCTCATCAGGGTAGTCCCATTGCCGCACCACCTTGCCGCGCGGCGGGTTGACCACGCCGTGCCATACCGTGGCCATGCTGCCGACAATCGTCGCACCGACCAGCACCAGCACAAAAGGCCCGCGCGCCGATTCGAAGACGCAGACCACGCGTTCATTGCGCGCAAACAGCCCCGGCACGCCGCGCGCGGTGACCGGGTTGACCGAAAACAGTTCGCCCGGCACATAGATCATGCGCGCCAGCCGGCCGTCACAAGGCATGTGGATGCGGTGGTAGTCGCGGGGGCTCAGGTACAAGGTGGCGAAGTGGCCGTCCTGGTAGTGGGCGGCCAACGCCGCGTCGCCGCCCACCAGCGCGGTGGTGGAATAACTGTGGCCCTTGGCCTGGAAGATC
>NZ_JBFUBY010000022.1:0-24016 GCF_056405515.1 Polaromonas sp. P1_G2 | reverse complement strand
GTTCATGGGCGGGTCGCTGAAGGCGCGCGCCACGCGCAGTGACTGCGGCGCGTGGAAGACCTCGGCGGTGGGACCGTATTGCAGCAGCTCGCCGCCATCCATCACGGCGGTGTAGCCGCCCAGCAGCAGGGCCTCGCCCGGCTCGGTGGTGGCATAGATGACCGTGGAGTCGCCGGCGGCGAACAGCTGGGTCAGCTCTTCGCGCAGTTCCTCGCGTAGCTTGTAATCCAGGTTGACCAGCGGCTCGTCGAGCAGCATCAGCGGTGCGCCCTTGGCCAGCGCACGCGCCAGAGCCACGCGCTGCTGCTGCCCGCCCGAGAGCTCGGCCGGGTAGCGGTCCAGAAACATGTCGATGTGCAGGCGCGCGGCCAGGCTGCGCACTTTCTGCTCTATGTCTTTTTCGCCGCGCAGCTTGAGCGGCGAGGCGATGTTGTCGGCCACACGCAGCGACGGGTAGTTGATGAACTGCTGGTAGACCATGGCGACGTTGCGCTCGCGCACCGGCATGCCGGTCACGTCGGCCTCGTTGACCCGCACTTTGCCCTGCGTGGGAACGTCCAGGCCCGCCATGATGCGCATCAGGCTGGTTTTGCCGGCCTGCGTGGCGCCCAGCAGGACCGTGACTTCCCCGCTGCGCGGCGCCAGGCTCATGTCGTAGAGCCACTGCTCGGCGCCGACTTTTTTGCTGATCTGGTCCAGAGTCAGCTGCATTACGCCCCTCCCCCGCCCGGCAGGAGCTCAGAGGGGCCGCTCCGCGCGGCGGCCGGGGCCACAACAGCCAAGGAATTGAAGGTGCTCAACAAGAAAAACTCTCCTCGCAAAACAAATGGACGAAACTTGGTGAAGTTCGGTTTTTTTCTATTTTTCTTCCTTTGTGATTGTTTYATCTAATTGTTTTCCCTTATCTGTTTCCTTTTGTTTCGATATAAAGTTTCTTTCAGGCCTTTCCTCCGTCATCCTTTAAGTCCTTTTAACTCCCGACATCCCAAACCCGGATCCGCGTGAACTCCAATCCCAGGCAAATCAAGCTTCTTGACGTGGTCCGCGCCCACGGCTCGGCCTCCGTCGAGCAGCTTGCCGACAAGCTCGACGTGACCCTGCAGACCGTCAGGCGGGATGTGCAGCGCCTGTCCGAAGCCGGCTTGCTGACGCGCTTTCACGGCGGCGTGCGCATGCCCAGCTCCACGATTGAAAACATCGCGCACCGCCAGCGCGAAAGCCTCAACGCCGAGGGCAAGGCGCGCATCGCCCGGGCCGTAGCCCGCCGCATTCCCAACGACTGCTCGCTGATCCTCAACATCGGCACGACCACCGAAGCCATCGCCAAGGCCTTGCTGAGCCACAAGGGGCTGCGCGTCATCACCAACAACCTCAATGTGGCGGCCATCCTCTGCGGCAACACCGATTGCGAGGTCATCGTGGCCGGCGGCGTGGTGCGCGCACGCGACCGCGGCATCGTGGGCGAGGCGGCGGTCGATTTCATGCGCCAGTTCCGCGTCGACATCGCCGTGAYCGGCATTTCGGGCATAGAGCCCGACGGCTCGCTGCGCGACTTCGACTATCGGGAGGTCAAGGTCGCGCAGACCATCATCGAGCACGCCCGCGAGGTCTGGCTGGCCGCCGACAGCAGCAAATTCAACCGCCCGGCCATGGTCGAACTGGCCAGGCTCTCGCAGATCGACCGGCTCTTCACCGACACGCCGCCGCCCGAACCCTTCCCGGCCCTGCTGGAGGAAGCGGACGTCAGCTGCGAGGTGGCCCATTCCTGAACGCCCGCGCGGCCGGGCAGTTTTCATACACTCCAGCGCATGACCTATCTCCTCGCCCTTGACCAGGGAACCTCCAGCTCCCGCAGCATCGTGTTCGACGAACACGGCCATATCGTGGCCCTGGCGCAGCAGGAGCTGCCCCAGATCTACCCCAAGCCAGGCTGGGTCGAGCACGACCTGACGGARATCTGGCGCACCCAGCTGGCCACGGCGCGCGAGGTGCTGGCCAAGGCGAACATCAAGRCCGCCGACATCCGCGCGCTGGGCATCACCAACCAGCGCGAAACCACCGCGCTCTGGAACCGCAAGACCGGCCAGCCGGTCCACCACGCCATCGTCTGGCAGGACAGGCGCGCCGAAGCCACCTGCGCCGCCCTGCGCGAGCAGGGCAAGGAAAGCCTGATCCAGTCCAAGACCGGCCTACTGATCGACGCTTACTTTTCCGGCACCAAACTCAAATGGCTGCTCGACAACGTGCCCGGCGCGCGCGCGCAGGCCGAGCGCGGCGAACTGGCCTTCGGCACCATAGACAGCTGGCTGATGTGGCAACTCACCGGCGGCGCGCTGCACGCCACCGACGTCAGCAACGCCTCCCGCACCATGCTGTTCAATGTGCACACCAACCAGTGGGATGCCGAGCTGCTGGACTTGCTGGGCATCCCGGCCTCGCTGATGCCCACCGTGCTGCCGTCCAGCGCGCATTACGGTGAAGTCCGGCCTGAGCTGCTGGGCCATGCCATCGCCATCGGCGGTGTTGCCGGCGACCAGCAAAGCGCCCTCTTCGGCCAGGCCTGCTTCAAGGCCGGCATGGCCAAAAACACCTATGGCACGGGCTGCTTCATGCTGATGCACACGGGGGGCCAGTTCCAGACTTCGCACAACGGCTTGCTGACCACCAGCGCAGCGCAGGCGACCACGCAAACCCAGTTCGCCATCGAAGGCAGCGTGTTCGTGGGCGGCGCCGTGGTGCAGTGGCTGCGCGATGGCCTGCATGCCATCAAGGGCAGCGCCGAGGTGCAGGGGCTGGCTGAAAGCGTTCCCGACTCGGGCGGCGTGATGATGGTGCCGGCCTTCACCGGCCTGGGCGCGCCCTACTGGAAACCGGATGCGCGCGGCACCATCACCGGCCTCACGCGTGGCACCACGGTGGCCCACATTGCGCGCGCCGCGCTGGAAAGCATCGCCTACCAGAGCGCCGCCCTGCTGCAGGCCATGAGCCGGGACGCGGTCAGCGCTGGCGCCGCGCCCGTGGCCGAGCTGCGGGTGGACGGCGGCGCCTGCGTCAACGACCTGCTGATGCAGTTCCAGGCCGACCTGCTGGGCATACCAGTGATACRCCCGGCCGTGATCGAAACCACCGCGCTGGGCGCCGCCTACCTGGCGGGGCTGTCCAGCGGCGTCTACGGCAGCACCGACGAGCTGTCGGGCATGTGGCGCGCCGAGCGCAAGTTTTTGCCCACACTGGGCGCCGACCGCGCAGCGGAGCTCATGGCACGCTGGGAGCAGGCGGTGCGGCAGACCGTCTTGCAATAGCGAATAGGCGAATAGCGCGGGCGCTGTCACATTCCCCACAAGCGCGGCCGCTAGACTGGCGGCATGAGCCTCCCTGCCACCTCCATCTCCAGGCGCCGATTGGTCCTTGGCGCCGGTGCGGCCGCCGTGCTGGGCCTGGGCGGTTGGGCAGCGCGGCCCGCAGCCGCCCAGCCCGTCCGCACACGCTTGCGCCTGATTGGCGAGTCCCGCTTTGCCCACCGCCTGCAGTTCCAGGGCACCACGGTGGGCGGGCTCTCGGGCATTGACTACGACCCCGCCAGCGGCCTGTATTACCTGGTCAGCGACGATGCTTCCAACATCAATCCCGCGCGGTTTTACACCGCACGCATCGCGCTGGACATGAACAGCTTGGGCCAGCCGGAATTGCTGGGCGTCACCCCCCTGCGCCCATCCGATGACGGCACGTATGCGGCAGCCTTGCGGGGCGTCCAGGCTCCCGACCCGGAGGCGATCCGCTGGCGCCCCGGCAGCCAGACCTTGCTGTGGACCAGCGAAGGGCATTYCTTGACAGGCGTGGCACCGGAGCTGCGCGAAAGCCGGCTTGACGGCACGCTGGTTCGCGAATTTACGCTGCCGCCCATGTTTGAGTTTCATCTCATCCGGGGGCCGCGCGTCAATCTGGCGCTGGAAGGCCTGGCGCTGACACCCGATGACAAGACTGCCTGGATCGCCATGGAAAACGCCTTCCGCCAGGATGGACCCGTACCCACGGTGAAAGCGAAGGGCGGTCCTTGCCGCTTCACCCAAATTGACCTTGCCAGTGGGAAAGCATTGCGGCAAATTGCGTATGTGCCCGACGCCATTCCGCGCGCACCTGTCGCGCCGGCCTCCCAGGCCGACAACGGCGTGGTGGAAATCCTGATGCTCGATGCCGACCGCATGCTGGTGCTGGAGCGCGCTTATATGGCCGGCTGGGGCACGCAAGCCGGTAACTCACTGCGCCTGTACCTCATCGACACGCGGCAGGGTTCCGACACGCTGGCAACGCCCGTCCTGCAAGCTGGCGCTTATCGCGCGGTGGACAAAACACTGATCGCCGACTTCTCGGCCTTCATCGGCCCGGGCGACGGTCCCCGGCTGGAGCGCCTGGACAATACGGAAGGCATGGCCTGGGGGCCGGTGCTGCCCAACGGAAACCGCAGCCTAGTCTTCATTAGCGACGACAATTTCAGTTCCCGGCAAATCAGCCAGTGGCTGGCCTTTGAATTTTTGGACTGACAACGCATGACTTCCACTTCCCGCGCAAACACCGAACACATCGCCTTCGTAGGCGGCGGCAACATGGCCAGCGCCATCATCGGCGGCCTGATCAAGCAGGGCTTGCCCGCCGGCCAGATCCAGGTGGCCGAACCTTTCGCCGAGCAGCGGGCCAAACTCACGCAGCAATTCGGCGTGCAGGTCCACGAAGGCCCTGGCGCCTGGCTGGCCGGCGCCGGCCTGGTCGTCTGGGCCGTCAAGCCGCAGGTCTTCAAGGAGGCGGCGCTGCAAACGCGCTTTCACACCAAAACCGCGCTGCACCTGAGCGTGGCGGCCGGCGTGCGCTCGGGCAGCATCGCGCACTGGCTGGGCACCGAGCGCGTGGTGCGCGCCATGCCCAACACGCCGGCGCTGGTCGGCAAGGGCATGACGGCCCTGTTCGCGCGCGAGGCCGCCACCGGCGCCGACAGGCTGGCGATTGAAAAAGTGCTCAAGCCCACGGGCGCCACCCTGTGGCTGGCCGAAGAAGCCCAGCTCGACGCGGTCACCGCGCTGTCCGGCTCTGGCCCGGCCTATGTGTTCTATTTCATCGAGGCCATGATCGAAGCCGGCACCGACATGGGCCTGCCGCCCGCGCAGGCGCGCCAGCTCGCGATCGGCACGTTTGTGGGCGCCTCCGCGCTGGCGCAGGCCTCGGACGAGCCCCCCCAGGAGCTGCGCGCGCGGGTCACCTCCAAAGGCGGCACCACTTACGCTGCGCTGACATCCATGGAGCAGGACCGCGTCAAGATGCAGTTCATGCGCGCCATCCACGCCGCCCGGCAGCGTGCCGCCGAACTGGGCGACGAATTCGGCGGCGCCTGAGCGCGCACAGCCCCCGCGGGCGCGTCAACCGCCCGGCCGGGGCAAACGTTGAACACGGGCGTACGTGCAGCTTGTCTTGATCCACCCTGTGGGACACCCCGGCGGCATCCGCTTCACAACTTTTCCAACATCCGGAGCTTCACATGAACAAACTTCTGTCCACCCTCATCAGCGCAGCCGTCCTCGCCATGCCCCTGGCCGTGATTTCCACGTCCGCATCGGCCCAGGCTCCTGCCGCAGCACCTGCAGCAGCCCCCGCCGCCGCGCCAGCCGCCGCCCCAGCTCAAAAGGCAGCGCCTGCCACCAAGGCAAAGGCCAAGAAGACCAAGCGCAAGGCCAAGGCCAAAAAAGCCGCCGTCTGATCAGCCTCAGCTGACGCAAAAAAGCCCGCTTCAAGCGGGCTTTTTTATGGGCGCTTTCCGGACTTTGCGGGTCAGCGGCCCAGGTAAGACAGCACGATGCCCGCGAACACCGCGAAGCCCAGCCAGTGATTGAGGCGAAAAGCCTTGAAGCAGTCCTCACGCTCACGCTTGCGGATCAGCCAGCCATGCCACAGGGCCTGCAGCAAGGCCGCAGCCATGGCAATCCAATAAACGGGCGACTGCCCCACCGCACCCGCCAGGGCCCAGGCCCAGATCACCAGGTAAGCCAGGTAGCACAACATCACCGCGGTCACATCAAAACGGCCCAGCGTGATGGCCGAGGTTTTCATGCCTATCTTGAGGTCGTCGTCGCGGTCCACCATGGCGTATTCGGTGTCATAAGCCACCACCCAGAACAGATTGCCCAGCAGCAGCACCCAGGCCAGCAACGGCACACGTGACTGCACGGCGGCAAAAGCCATGGGAATGCCAAAACTGAAAGCCACGCCCAGCACCGCCTGCGGCATGGACACATAGCGCTTGGCAAATGGATAGGCCAGCGCGATGGCCAGCGCGGCGAACGACCAGGCGATGGTGGCGCTATTCGTGGTCAGTACCAGGCCGAAGGCCAGCAGCGCCAGCACCGCACCCACCGTGAGCGCCTCCCGCACCGACACCGCGCCGCTGGTGACCGGCCGCTGCGCCGTGCGCTTGACGTGGCGGTCAAAGTCCCGGTCGGCCACGTCATTGACGCAGCAGCCCGCGCTGCGCATCAGGATGGTTCCCAACGTGAACACCACCACCAGATGCCAGCCCGGAAAGCCGTGCGAAGCCACCCACAGAGCAGACAGCGTGGGCCACAGCAATAACAACCAGCCCGCCGGGCGGTTCCAGCGGATCAGTTGCAGGTAGAGATCGAGTTTTTGCTTCAACAAGCCGGAGGGCATTTACTCTTCGAGCAGGGAACGCAGCATCCATGCCGTCTGCTCATGCACCGTCAGGCGCTGCGTCAGCAAATCGGCCGTCGGCTCATCGCTGGCCTTGTCGGCCAGCGGGAACAGTTCGCGTGCGGTGCGTGCCACGGCTTCATGGCCTTGCACCAGGATGCGCACCATTTCCAGCGCCTTGGGCGGCACCACCGGCACGTCGGGAATCGAGGCCAGCTTGCTGAATTGGGCATAAGAGCCCGGCGCGGGATGGCCCAGCGAGCGGATGCGCTCTGCCACCGGGTCGACCGCGGCCCAGAGTTCGGTGTACTGCGTCATGAACATCAGGTGCAGCGTGTTGAACATGGGGCCCGTCACGTTCCAGTGGAAGTTGTGGGTGGTCAGGTAAAGCGTGTAGGTGTCGGCCAGCAGGCGACTCAGGCCCTTGGCGATCGCCGCGCGGTCTTTTTCACTGATGCCGATGTTGATGGAAGGCGCGGATTTTCCGGCAGCTTTGGCGGATGGCTTGGCCATGGTGTTTCCTTTTTTTAAATTCAGGGATAACTTTAACGAAATCGGGACGACGGCCGCAACAGCCGCCGTCAATACCCGTCATAGCCGGGATTCAAGACAGGCGGATGACGCCGGGCAGTTCGCAGGCGTAGATGGCGTTGCGCAGCGCGGCGATGGCTTCATAGCGCGTGAAGCTGCGCCGCCAGGCCAGCACCACGCGCCGGCTGGGCACATCGCCGTCGAAGGGCAGGTATTTGATGAATGAAGGTTGCTCTGCCGCCACCTTGCCGCGGGCTGGGGCGGTTTTTCCCTTCACCGCCTTTTTGGCGGCGGCCTGCTCGGCCAGCGCTTCCTTGGGCACGCCCAAGCGGGGCACCAGCGTAATGCCCATGCCGGCCGCCACCATGTGTTTGATGGTCTCCAGCGATGAGCCCTCAAAGCTTTTGCTGATGCCCTCGGCGCTGCTGGAAAAGCGCGCGAACTCGGGGCAGACCTCGAGCACGTGGTCGCGAAAGCAGTGGCCGGTGCCCAGTAGCAGCATGGTTTCTTTTTTGAGCTCTTCGGCGGTCACGCCCTTGCGCGCGGCCAGTGGATGGGCGCTGGGCACGGCCGCCATGAAAGGCTCGTCATAAAGCGGCGCGATCGCCAGGTTGGCGTCGGGGAAGGGCTCGGCCAGGATGGCGCAGTCGATTTCGCCGGTGCGCAACTCTTCGAGCAGCTTGACGGTGAAGTTTTCCTGCAGCATCAGCGGCATCTGCGGCGTCTTCGCGATGGCCTGGCGCACCAGGTCTGGCAGCAGATAGGGGCCTATCGTGTAAATGACCCCCAGGCGCAGCGGGCCGGCCAGCGGGTCCTTGCCGCGCTTGGCGATTTCGCGGATGTTGTCGGCCTGCTCGAGCACACTCTGGGCCTGGCGCACGATCTCCTCGCCCAGCGGCGTGACGGTGATTTCATTGGCATTGCGCTCGAAGAGCTTGACCTGCAGCTCTTCTTCGAGCTTCTTGATGGCCACGCTGAGCGTGGGCTGCGAAACGTGGCAGGCATCGGCGCCCTTGCCAAAGTGCTTTTCCCGGGCCACGGCGACGATGTATTTGAGTTCGGTCAGCGTCATGGGCTTATTGTGCTGCTTTTCTCAATCGCCGTGCCACGCAATGGCGCTCAGGCCCTCTCAAGCCTTCAGGTACTCGGCTTTGCCGCCCAGCCAGCGCAGGATATGCCGGTGCGCGAGCTCCGCATGCCGGTCCAGCATGGTGGGCGCCAGGCCGCGCGCCCAGGCCAGCAGCTCGGTGTCCGTCGCCAGGTCGGCAAAACGCAGCAGGGGCGCGCCCGACTGCCGCGCCCCCAGGAACTCGCCCGGCCCGCGGATTTCGAGGTCGCGCCGGGCGATCTCGAAGCCGTCATTGGTTTGCGCCATGGCCTTGAGGCGCTCGCGCGCCATCTCGCCGAGCCGGGGCGCATCGCCCGTGGAGTACAGCAACACGCAGGCCGAAGCCGCCGCCCCGCGCCCAACCCGGCCGCGCAGCTGGTGCAGCTGGCTCAGGCCGAAGCGCTCGGCGTGTTCGATCACCATCAGCGAGGCATTGGGCACGTCCACGCCAACCTCAATGACCGTGGTGCTGACGAGCACGCCCATCACTCCGCTGGTGAACAAGGCCATCACGGCCTTCTTTTCAGCCAGCGGCATGCGCGAATGCAGCAGGCCCACCATCACGCCGGGCAGGGCCGCGCTCAAGGCTTCATGGGTCTGGGTCGCGTTGACCAGGTCTATGGATTCACTTTCCTCGATCAGCGGGCAGACCCAGTAGATCTGCCGCCCTTCGGCCAGCTGGCCGCGTATGCGCGTGATCACCTCGTCGCGCCGCGCGTCGCTGACCACCTTGGTCACGATGGGCGTGCGGCCTGGCGGCACCTCGTCGATGGTGGAGACGTCGAGGTCGGCGTAATAGCTCATGGCCAGGGTGCGCGGAATCGGCGTGGCGGTCATCATGAGCATATGTGGCTCTTCGCCGCCTTCGGTCATCTTGCTGCGCAGGGCCAGGCGCTGCGCCACGCCGAAGCGGTGCTGCTCGTCGATGATGGCCAGGGCCAGGTTTTTGAACTTGACCTTGTCCTGGATCACGGCGTGCGTGCCCACCACCAGGCCCGCGTCACCGCTTTCGATCATGGCCAGCATCTCGCGCCGCTCCTTGGCCTTCTGGCTGCCGGTCAGCCAGGCGGTCTTGATGCCCATAGGTTCCAGCCAGCCGATCAACTTACGGAAGTGCTGCTCGGCCAGGATTTCGGTGGGCGCCATCAGCGCGCACTGCCAGCCCGCGTCTATGCAGCGGGCCGCGGCCAGCGCCGCCACCACGGTCTTGCCGGCGCCCACATCGCCCTGCAGCAGGCGGTGCATGGGGAGGTTTTTCTTCAGGTCCGCTTCGATTTCGCCGCACACGCGCTGCTGGGCGGCGGTGAGCCGGAAGGGCAGGCGCTCCAGCAACTGCTCCTCCAGCGTGCATTGCGGCCCGCGCACGGCAGGGCCCGTGAGCGCCGGGGCGCGCATGGCCGCGCGTATGCGCCTGGCCTGCAGCTGCGACAGCTGCTGGGCCAGCAGTTCCTCGGCTTTCAGGCGCTGCCAGGCCGGGTGGCTGCGGTCTTCCAGCGTGGCCAGCGACACGTCGGGCGTCGGGTGGTGCAGGAACTGCAGCGCCTCGCGCAGGCTCCACAGGGGTTGCGGCAGGCTTTTGCCCAGCACCTCCTCAGGAAGGGTCTCACGCAGGTCGGCGCGGAACAGTCCGCTGAGCACCGCCTTGCGCAAATAGTTCTGGGGCAGGCCGGCCACCGTAGGGTAAACCGGTGTCAACGCGCCCGGCAGCTCGCCTTCGGCCAGCCTGAAACTGGGGTGGATCATCTCGCGACCGACAAAACCGCCACGCATCTCGCCGCGCACGCGCACGCGCGCGCCCACGCTCAGCGTTTTCTGGTGGGCCGGGTAGAAATTGATGAAGCGCAGCACGCAGTTGTCGCTGCCGTCGTCCACCGTCACCCTGAGTTGCCGGCGCGGGCGGAATGCGATATCGCTGTGTGTCACCACGCCCTCGATCTGCACCAGGTCGCCGTCGCGGGCGTCTGCCAGGCGCACGATGCGGGTTTCGTCCTCATAACGCAGGGGCAGGTGAAGGGCCAGGTCAATGTCGCGGCGCAGGCCCAGCTTTTCGAGGGCTTTCTGGGCCGGCGATTTGGCCGGGGCTTTTTCAGCCCGAGGCTGGGGCGCGGCCTGCTCCCCGGCCGCGGCCTCTGGCGGGGCGGTTTTTCGGGCGGGAGCACCAGGTGGCGACATGGGACAATTGTGCCGTCAACCTAGAAGCCGCAGTTGACCGCTTGCCAACCTCTCAGAATCCGTTTGAATACCGTCGCCCCTCCCTTCGCTGGCACTCAGCTTGTGCATAACAACGCTATGCACCCGATTGCGCCACCCGCACGCCACCATGCGGCGTTGCTCCGCCTTGTGGGCAACAGCCCACAGCGTTGTCGCGCCTTGCCTGGCACCGCGCGGGCAGCACACTCGGGCGCATCCAACTACGGTTTCTAGGTTTATGAAAACGCATTTCAGCCTCAGCGATTTTGATTTCACGCTGCCCGAAGAACTCATAGCCCAACACCCCGCCGCCCAGCGCAGCGCCTCGCGCCTGCTCGACGGCCGGGAAGACCCGCCGGTGGACCGGCGTTTCACCGAGTTCCCCGGCCTGCTGCAGCCGGGCGACCTGCTGGTCTTCAACGACACCAAGGTCGTCAAGGCCCGGCTCTTCGGCCAGAAGGCCAGCGGCGGCAAGCTGGAGTTGCTGATTGAGCGGGTGCTGTCGCCGCATGCTGATGTAGGCCACGAGGTCGCCGCCCACATGAAGGTCAGCAAAAAGCCCCTGCCGGGCGCGGTGCTGCAAATGGACGGCGGCTTTACTGCCACCTTGCTCGGCCGCTGGCCTGAAGAAAGCGGGCCGCTGTACCGCTTTCGCCTGAGCAGCGACCCTTACGCCCTGATGGCCCAGCACGGCCACGTGCCGCTGCCGCCTTACATCACCCATACGGATTCCGCCGACGATGAGCAGCGCTACCAGACGGTGTTCGCCAAAAACCCCGGCGCCGTGGCGGCGCCCACGGCCGCGCTGCATTTTGACGAGGCCGTGCTGGCTGAACTGGAGGCGCGCGGCGTCCGGCGCGCCAGCGTGACCCTGCACGTGGGCGCGGGCACCTTCCAGCCCGTCAAGGCCGAAAACATCGCCGACCACACCATGCACTTTGAGCGTTTTGAAGTGCCCCAGGCGACGCGGGAGGCCATCGCCGCCTGCAAGGCGCGCGGCGGCCGCGTGGTGGCCGTGGGCACGACGACGGTCCGCGCGCTGGAGTCCCACGCCAGATTCGGCCCCGAGTGCAATGACACCAACATCTTCATCACGCCGGGCTTTGAGTTCGCCGTGGTCGACATGCTGCTGACCAACTTCCACCTGCCCAAAAGCACGCTGATGATGCTGGTCAGTGCGTTTTCGGGCTACGAGCACATCATGGCGCTGTACCGCCATGCAATCGCCGAGCGTTACCGCTTTTTCAGCTATGGCGACGCCATGCTGCTGGAGCGTAAAACCCCTCCGGCACAGCCTTAATTACACCTGCGACAATCGCACGATGCTCGAATTTGAAGTTCTGAAGACCGACACCAGCCCGGACGACAAGGCCGGCGCCTACCTCGGCTCCTACGCCCGCCGCGGCAAGCTGACGCTGAATCACGGCGTGGTGCAAACCCCCATCTTCATGCCGGTCGGCACCTATGGCACGGTCAAGGGCGTGATGCCGCAGTCGCTGCACGACATGGGCGCGCAAATCATCCTGGGCAACACCTTCCACCTCTGGATGCGGCCCGGCCTGGACGTGATGCAGCAGTTCGGCGGCCTGCACAAGTTTGAAAGCTGGAGCAAGCCCATCCTGACCGACAGCGGCGGCTTCCAGGTCTGGTCGCTGGGCGAGATGCGCAAGATTTCGGAAGAGGGCGTGAAGTTCGCCTCGCCGGTCAACGGCGACAAGCTGTTCCTGACGCCCGAGATCTCCATGCAGATCCAGACGGTGCTCAACAGCGACATCGTGATGCAGTTCGACGAATGCACGCCTTACGACACCAAGGGCCACATCACCACCGAAAGCGAAGCGCGCAGCTCCATGGAACTGAGCCTGCGCTGGGCCAGCCGCTGCATCGCCGAGTTCAACAAGCTGGAGAACCCGAACGCCCTGTTCGGCATCGTGCAGGGCGGCATGTTTGAAAACCTGCGCCAGGAATCGCTGGAAGCCCTGGTCGAACTGAACCTGCCCGGCTACGCCATAGGCGGCGTGAGCGTGGGTGAGCCCAAGGAAGAGATGCAGCGCATCATGGCCCACACGCCGCACCGCCTGCCCGCGCACAAGCCGCGCTACCTGATGGGTGTGGGCACGCCCGAGGACCTGGTCGAGGGCGTGGCCGCCGGCGTCGACATGTTCGACTGCGTGATGCCCACACGCAATGCACGCAACGGCCACATGTTCACGCGCTTCGGCGATTTGAAGATCCGCAACGCGCGCTACAAGACCGAAGACCAGCCGGTGGACGCGACCTGCGGCTGCTACACCTGCAAAAACTTCTCGCGCGCCTATATGCACCACCTGGACCGCTGCGGCGAAATGCTGGGCCCCATGCTGTCGAGCATCCACAACCTGCACTACTACCTGAACCTGATGCAGGAAGTGCGTGATGCGCTGGACGCCGGCCGCTTCGGCGAGTTCAGCGCGCAGTTCCGCGCCGACCGGCAACGAGGCGTCTGATGAACATCAACCTGCAACGCTGGATAGACCGCTGGGCCGGCATTCCGCTGTGCGCGGCGGTTTCGGCCGTAGACGCCGTGGCGCGGCGCTTTCGCAAGGATTCCGACACCGCGCCGCGCGCGATTGTCGTGATCCTGCTGTCGGAAATGGGCAGCCTGGTGCTGGCCCACGAGATGTTCGCGCGCCTCAAGCAGCGCTACCCCGATGCGCCGCTGCATGCGCTGCTGTTCGGCAAGAACCGGGAAATCCTGGACCTCATGCAGGTGGTGGACCCGGCCAACGTGCACACGGTGGACGACAAGTCGCTGGGTGGCCTGCTGTCCAGCCTGTGGAAGGCGATCGGCGAGCTGCGCCGCGCGCGCGTCGACGTGGCGATCGACTGCGAGCTGTTCTCGCGCATCAGCAGCCTGCTCTCGTATGCCAGCGGCGCGCGCATCCGCGTGGGCTTTCACCGCCACACGCAGGAAGGCCTGTACCGCGGCTCSCACATCAACCGGCCCGTGCCCTACAACCCCTATCACCACATCAGCGCGCAGTTCCTGACGCTGGCGCGCGCAATTGATTCGACCGCCGTGCCCAAGTCCAAACTGCCGGCCAACCTGGCATCCGCAACCGCCAAGCCGCCGCCGCACGTGCGGCTGGAGCCGGCGCTGGTGCCAGGCATCCAGGCCCGCCTCGCGCAGGACTTTCCCGCGATTGCCGGCAAGCCGCTGGTGCTGGTCTACCCGGGCGGCGGCATTTTGCCGATACGCGCCTGGCCGCTGGATTCCTATACCGCGCTGTGCCAGGGCCTGGTGGCCGACGGCAGCGCCGTGGCCGTGATCGGCCTCAAGGACGACCAGGCGCTGGCGCGGCAGCTGGTGGCCAATGTGCAGGCCGCCTTCCCGGCCAGCCCGACCAGCGCCGTGATTGACCTGACCGGCTACACACGCTCGATTTCCGAATTGCTGGCACTGTTCCATGTCGCGCGCCTGCTGGTCACCAACGACGGCGGGCCGGGGCAGTTCGCGGCGCTCACGCCGATCTGGACGCTGATGCTTTTCGGCCCCGAAACCCCCGGCCTGTACGCGCCGCTCACGCCGCGGTGCCACTCCTTCTACAGCCAGTGGCCCTGCTCGCCCTGCCTGACCGCCTACAACCACCGCTCGTCCTATTGCGACGGCGACAACCAGTGCCTCAAAGTCATCGCACCCGACACCGTATTGGCCAAGGCGCGCGAGTGCCTGGCAGCCCCCTGACCCACACCCCCTGATGCCCACACTTCGATCCTTTGCCGAGGCCGTGATCCGGCGCCTGCCCGAGCGCCTGCAGCCCATGGTGCGCTGGCGCTTCATCAAGTTCGGCGTGGTGGGCGCCAGCGGAACGGTGGTCAACGTCGCGGTGCTGTACCTCGCGCAGGAGTTTTTGTTCAGCGGGATCGCGGACTTCCATGACCGGCTCAACTACTCCATCGCGCTGGCGATCACCGTCGCCACCATCAGCAACTTCTACTGGAACCGGCGCCTGACCTGGCGCGACCGCAAGCACGAAGTCCACCACTCGGCGCTGTTCCTGTTTTCCAAGTACGTGATGGCCGCCGGCCTGGCCATCGTGCTGCAGTCGCTGCTGACCAAGTGGCTGGCCCTGCACATGCACTACCTGCTGGCCAATGTGCTGGCCATCGTGCTGTCCAGCGTCTGCAATTTTGTGGCCAACGACCGCATGACTTTCCGCCGCCGCCGCGCCAAAATCGAGGCCGATGCCGCCGCGCACCCACCTCCCAACGATGTCCATGACAAGCCCTGAGCCCCTGAAAACACGCCTTCCCGCCCACCGTATCTGGATAGGGCTGGCCGTCCTGGTCGCCCTGGGTTACCTGTTCGGCCTGGGCGGCGACCACATCCCGCGCAACGGCGACGAGCTGGTCTACGCGCACATCGCGCGGCTGACGGCGGACACCGGCAAATGGCTGCCGCTGGTCAGTTCCTACGACTTCATGCGCAACACCAAGCCGCCCGTGCTGTTCTGGCAGGCCATGGTGGCCGGCGGCTGGGGCGAGCACTGGACGCTGCTCAACCTGCGCCTGCCCAGCATTGCCTACACCTGGGCCATCACCCTGATGACGGCGCTGCTGGCCTGGAAGATCGTCCAGGGCGAAACCGCACCGGCCGACCGCCGCCGCCACGCGTTGGCCATGGGCGCCATCGCTGCCATCGTCTACCTGTCTTTCTTCAGCACCTACCGCTACGGCCGGCCCTACCTGACCAGCGCGCCGGAAACCTTCTGGCTGTTCGGCGTGTTGTTCGCGGTTGCCTGGTCGCCGGCAAAACTGCTGGCCTCGCGCTGGGCGTTTCCGCTGCTGGCGGGCATCGCCATCGGCATCGGCTGCCTTTACAAGTCTTTTGTCATGGTGGTGCCGGTCGGCTTCGCGCTGGCGCTGTGCTACCAGCTTCTGGGTGCGCGCAAGGCGCCGTGGGATGTTTTCCGGCGCGGCATCGTGGTCGACGGCGTGAAGGTGGTCGCCATCTGCTTGCTGGCACTGGCGATTTTCGGCCTGTGGTTTGCCCTCGACCCGCAGCCGGGCGAAGTCTGGCGCGAGTTCGTCGTCGGCGAGAACGCCGGCAAGATGAATTCGTCAAAAGGCTACTTCGCCATCGCCTTCAGCGGCAGCAGCGGCATCCTGACCATCCTGACGGGCTACTACTCCAACGCGCTGTTCCTGTTGCCCGTCGCGGTCGGCTGCACCTGGGCCGCCTGGAAAGCCTGGCGCCAGCGCAAAGGCACCGGGCAAACCATCAGCGACACCGAAAAAGCCCTGTGGATCTGGCTGCTGGCCTTCGCGCTGGTGTTCATGGTGCCCACGCAGCGTTCCACGCGCTACCTGATTCCCGCCATGCCGGCGCTGGCGGTGCTGATTGCGTTGTACTGGGACCGCATTGCGCGCATCTGGTTCAGCCTGACCCTGGCGATMTGCCTCATAGGCGCGCTGGCCATGGGCCTGATCGGCTACGGCGGCGTGCGCGCCACGCAGGACGCGTGGCTGTTCTCACCGCTGTACTGGCTCTTCCTGGGCGTGCTGGCCGCCGCCTGCGTCGCGGGCATGTTCAAGCCCGGCTGGACCCGCCCCGTCGCCGCGCTCAGCAGTTTTGCGGTGCTGTTCGCGCTGGCCTGGGTCACCGCGCCGTTCAACGGCGACATGGGCCACTTCCGTGCGGAGACCAGCGCACTGCTCAAGGGCCAGGCCCTGTCGGTGCCCAGCAATTTCAACGGGCATTTCGAGCGCTACGAGTTCATCATCCCCGGCGCCAAAATTGTCCCCTACTTCGCCGCGCAGCCTGTGGACTACCAGGACGTCGACGCGCTCTTCAAGAACACCCGCTACGCGCTGGTACAGCGCCGCGCCGGGCAAAAACCCTGCGAGCAGTGCCGCGTCATCGACGAGCGCTGGGACCTGCGTTCGCGCCAGGACGAAAAAGAAGGTACGCTGGGCGCCTTCAAGTCGCCCGAAACCTTCTGGTACGCCAAAGAGTACCTGGTCGAACGCGCCGCGCCTTGATCACTCCCGATCCACCCTTGCAAAACTTCACCGAGGAAACACCCATGCCCCGATTCCAGAGACTTGCAGGGGCGTGGGCCCTGGTGGCCATGCTGGCGCTGGGCGGTTGCGCCACGGCCATCAAGCCGCATGAAACCAGCGGCGCACCCACGCTGGGTTTCCAGAACATGGCGCTCAACCCCGGCAATGGCGGGGAGCTGGTCGCCGCCGACGCACTGCAGCCGGGCGACATTATCCTGACAGCCGAAAACGGCCTGAACTCCGTCGGCATCCGCCTGATCACGCTCTCACCCGTGAGCCACGCGGCGGTCTACATGGGCAACCGGCAGATTGCGGAAGCCGTGGGATCGGGCATACGCATTCGCAGCGTGGATGCCCTGCTGCAAGACGAAGCGACGGTGGTGGCTTTTCGCCACCCCGACCTCACGGCCGGGCAGGCCGTCAAGATCAACACCTTTGTGGCCAGCCACGAAGGCAAGAAATACAACTACGTCGGTGTGATGCTGCAGGCCCCGTTCGCTCTGGAGCGGCGCATGTGCGAGCTGCCGCTGGTGCCGTCCATGGTGCGCGACTTCTGCATACGCGGCATCGCGGCCGTGCAGTTGGGCCTGGGGCGCAACGACCAGTTCTTCTGCTCACAGTTCATCCTGGAGGCCTACCGCAGCGCGGGCCTGCCGCTCACCGACGCCGACCCGCGCCTGATCAACCCCGGCGACCTGCTGCACATGCGGGAGGGCGACGTGCCCTCCATCATGATTCACAAGCCGCTGCGCTATGTGGGCCACCTTAAGGCTGCTCCGCAGGTGGTGGCTGCGGAGCAGCTGGAGCGGTAAGCCCCTAGGCGGTTAACCGCCCACGTGCATGGTGAACTGCGCGCCGTTGGACAGCTTGCACTGCCCAGTGCCCATGGTGGACGAGTTCATCTGGTAGCGGCAGCTGATGTAGTTGCCGCGGCTGCCGGATCCATTGGCCACGCCTTCGCGCACGGATGAACCCGCAATGCGTGTGGCTTCCCCATTAAAACTCTCACCGTTGATATTGGTGGTGAAGGTCCCGCGCCCGTTCATGTCGTTGGTCACCACCGCGCCCACCATGCCGTAGGCTTGGGCGGCATCATTCGACGGATAGAGCCGCGCCGCGAAGGTGGTGCTGGCCGGGATGGCCGGCGTGACGTACACCGTGGAAGTGACCGGCGGATGGCCGGGTTGGACCGGCACAACATAGCAGCCCGTCAGGGCCGTAGCGCCCAGCACCGCGGCGGCCAGAGCCGTGCGGCGCGTCAGGCGTGACAGGGAAAACAGGGAGGAATCAATCTTCATACATAACCCGAAGGCCCAAGCACATGCTTGTGGCCGCAGTGTGTGGCGGCCGGTCCAAAAGGTTGCATTAAAAGATACAAGATCATTCAATAGATACGAAAAGCATCAAAATCAGATACTTCACCGAAATTCCCGATACCAGCCGCCCGCGTAATAGCCGACGCACAGCGTAAAGATCCAGGCTCAGGCACCATCAAGCCATCCACCACTTTTCTGCCGTAAAGACCATGCAATACCGCCGCCTCGGAAACAGCAACCTCAAAGTCTCCGTCCTGTGCCTGGGCACCATGATGTTCGGCAAGCAGACGCCGCTTGAGGACGCGGCGCGCATCGTGGCATCGGCCCGCGAGCACGGGATCAACTTCATCGACACGGCCGACGTCTACAACCAGGGCCAGTCCGAGAAAGACGTAGGCCAGCTGCTGGCCGGCCAGCGGCAGCACTGGGTGCTGGCCAGCAAACTGGGCAACGCGGTCAGCGAGAACATCAACGAAAGCCACTACTCACGCCGCTGGCTGATCCAGCAGACCGACGCCATCCTGGCGCGGCTGCAGACCGATTACCTGGACATCCTCTACCTGCACCGCGACTACCACGAGGAAAACCTCGAGGAGGCGGTGCGCGCACTGGGCGACTTGATACGCGCGGGCAAGCTGCGCAGCTTCGGGCTGTCCAACTTCCGCGGCTGGCGCATTGCCGAGGTGGTGCGGCTGTGCAAGGAACTGGGTGTGCCGCAACCCACCGTGTGCCAGCCTTATTACAACCTGCTCAATCGCGGCCCGGAAGTCGAGATTCTGCCGGCCTGTGGCCACTACGGCCTGGGCGTGGTGCCTTACAGCCCCTTGGCGCGCGGCGTGCTCACCGGAAAATATCCACCCGGCCAGCCGCCGGCCGAAGGCACGCGCGCCGGCAGCGGCGACAAGCGCATCCTGGAGACCGAGTTCCGCGAAGAATCCCTGGTGATCGCGCAAAAGATCAAGGCGCGCTGCGAAGCCAAAGGCCAGGTCCCCGGCCAGTTCGCCGCGGCCTGGGTACTGGCCAACCCGCTGGTCAGCTCCGTCATCGTCGGGCCGCGCACGCTACCGCATCTGGAAGACGTGTACGGCGCGGTAGACCTGGTGCTGGACAAGGGCGACGAAGCCTTTGTCAACGAGCTGGTGGTACCCGGCCATGCATCCAGCCACGGCTACAACGACCCAGGTTACCCCTTCTTCGGCCGCGCGCTGCCCTGAGCCGGCATTGGCCTCAGATCCGGTACTGCGACCATAAGGTATTCGTGAACCGCGATGCTCCAATCTGTTGCCGCAGCGCGTTGAACATGGGTGCCTGCGGGTAAGCACGAAGAAATTGTTCCTGTGTCGCATGCAGCTGGTACGGCAGGTAGTAGCTGCCTTCATGCGACAGTGCCATGTCGATCATTGAACGGGTCCATTGCCCGGCATGTTGCTGCGCATGGAACGACACGCCCTGTTTATAGTAAATCACGAAGGAAAACACATCCTGCCTGGCCCAAGCCATCAACACCGCGCGGTCGGCCGGGGAGTGGCGTATTGAGACATTCACCGCGCCCGTGGGGGTCGATTGCAACAGGCTGGACATCTTTCGCGCGAAGCTTGCGAAGTGGCGCTCCGGGACAAAGCACTCCTGCAAAACATAGCTTGAAAAATCCCGGCTTGCGGGCTCAAGCTGTGCAACATCAAGGCTGGCCTCGTAGTTGCGCCACACCACGGCCGGCTTGTCCTCGATGGAAGCGGCTTTTTCACGAAGCGACGCCCCGCCAGGCAACTCCGTCATGGCCCAGAAGAAAAGTTTCTCTTTGGTGTAGGGGCGGCCCGGCGGCGTCAACCTCTCAGCGACGGTCAAGGGCTTGTCGGTCCGTGACCATGTGACGCAATGCGGATGGTCAAACCGGTCCGGGAATAAATCGGCGTTGTGCAATAGCGCATTCGGGTTGGACTGGACTTTTTCGCGAAACCAGTCCGGATAGTCCTCAATGGGAACGCGGCTCGTCGATCTTTCTATCCGGAAGTTTTCGTCGAGATTGAGCTCAACTTCCGTGATGACCCCGACTCCCCCGTACCCGCCCAGGGCGGCATGAAAAAGTTCTGAATGAGTTTGTCTGCTGGCCTCAATCACCTCGCCGTCAGGCAAGACGATCTGCAAGGCCCGGACGGAACGGCTGACAGACCCGTGCCCCACATAACGCCCATGGCAGTTCACCGACACCGAGCCTCCCACCGTGAAACTGGCGTAGCTCTGCATGGTCTGGACCGCCAGTCCCTGTGGGTCGATGATTGTTTGCAAATCACGCCACCGCATCCCAGCCTGGACCCTGGCGATTCGTTTGGCGGGGTCGATTTTCACCACGCCGTTCATCGCGCGCATATCCAGCTGCAAGCCGCCGTGAATGGCGGTCTGTCCCCCCATGCTGAACCTGCCGCCACCAACGCTCACCTGGCCTTGCCATTTCTTCAAGGCCTGCCGGACGTCATCGGTCCCCCGGATTTCCGCGATTCCAGCCGTCTTCACCGAGCTGAGGTGGGTGACATTGCACACACTCAGCGGATCGGCCGGACACTTTGCCTCGGCATTCAGTTGCGCCAGCGCCGCGCCGCCGGCAATAGCCGATAGCGCCCTCCTGCGTGATGGATCAAAGCGCATTTAGAACATATCCGAGAATAAAAAATAACGACGCTCCATGCGTGAGGAACGCGGGTGGAGGGACATATCCCAACAAGGTTTGATTTTTAAACTTAGAAAAAATCTGTTTGATGAGCCACAAGTGAGCGCTCGAATTCGTTGACTGCACCAAAGGTAGGAAACTGAGGCGCCATCTGCCGGCCCAGGTCCCAGCTGCGCCATGCGCGCGGCATGTCGAAGCTGCCAATCAAACTGTCTCCTAAATCTTTGTAAACGCCGGCGATACAGGGGTTGATCGTGAGCACCTCCAAAAAGAGCTGCCTGGCAACCGGGTCACCCAGCATGGCGCGATGATTGGCTTCAAAAATTTTGAGGACATGGGCCTTTGCAGGCGCTGCCAACTGGAGTTCCTGAAATACTTTGATCGCGCTGGGCAGGCTTTCCTTCGTTTTGTGAGACAAAGCCTCACCCAACTTCTTGACCGCAGGGTCCGATGACAGCAGCGCCTTTTGCTCGGGCGTGAGCGGCGCAATTCCCTCTCCGGTCATCAAAGCCCACTCGATGCTGCCCAGGTAAGCGTCCAGCAAGCGAGCTTCACGCCAAGCGGCTACCAATTCCGTTTTGCTGCGCTGCCTGGCAAGCACGCACTCTGCGTTGGTCATGAGCGCGGCCTGGTCCAGTACCCGATCGACAGGATCCGTCGAAGCAGAGACAGGGCGCAGAGGAAAGGCCATGAGGTCCAGGGGCTTTTCATGAAGCGGCTGAACCGACTTCACCACAAAGCGGTGGGTACTGACACCCGCCTGGCGTGTCACCAACTCGAACTGCGAGGCGATCGTCTGATTTTTAGCCAAGGCCGCCAGAATCTGCGGGTGGCCTCCATAGACATAACGCATGAACTGGGCAAACATGATCGCCTCTTTGGGTGATACGGAACTGCCCCGCAAACTCCGGCGAAACAAAACACCAGACGAACTGGAAAACACTTCTTCGTCCCCCTTCGTGGTGACTTGCAGGGCAGGCGATGATTTGTCTTGTATCGACAAGGCATGTTCGTTGTCGACCGGGCCCTTGGCCTGTTGATCGATCTTCGCCGCGGCTAGGACTTTGTCTATCGAAATACGATTGCGAAGCTCAAGCACACGAAAACCCACCGTGTCATAAAGCGAGTATTCCACTCTTGTTTTTGTGAGGTGATCGATTACCACCCGCCGGCGCTTGTCAAAGTCGTAAACGCTGGTTTGTTGGGCTGAATTCACCACAAAGTAGTTTTCAGCCAGCGTCACATTCAAAACAGCATGGCTATCGGCAGGTGTGTTTTTACTGCCCTTTTCCGCCTCGACGTGGCTGTTGACCTCCAACGCCACGCTCACATCGGCATGCACCGAAGACATCATCAAGAAACACAGTGCGGTCAAGCTGTAACGTTGTAATGAATTCATAGGTGGCAGGTGGTTTCGGTTTCAAATTACGGACAAGCTCTTAATTGGCACCGCAAGCGTGGCAGAACCTGGCGAAGGCGCTCTTGCGCGTGGAGCACGTCGCACAACGGTCGAACAGGCTGATACCGCAGTGCGGACAAAAATCGATCTCCGGATTTTTCAGGTCCACAGCCCGCTCGCAGCCGGGGCACACGCTTTTTGACAGGCGCGTGAGCGCTGTGTCGTAGCTCAGCTCCTCGCGGCGCTGCGCGTCTGGCAGTTGCTCGGTGAGTTTCTGCTTTTCGAGGTAGCGGTTCAGCGCGATGATGGCCTGCCGGCCCACCAGCGCCGTGACGGCAATGCCCACGATGTAGCGCACATAGCCGCCATAGCTTGGCAGGTAAGGCACCAGCTCGACGAAGAAGGCGAACACCGCGAAGAAAATAAAGCCCCAGACAAAAGGCCAGTACGTTCCCTTGCGTTTTTTCGCGAACAGCCAGCCGGCCGCCACCAGCAGCGGAAGCGTCAGGGCCAGGCGGTACAGGAAGACGCGCAGTTCCACGCGCCGGTATTCCGCGCTGAGCAGCACTTGCGCGGCATCCTCCATCTCCCTGAGCTTGCGGCGCTCGCGGGCCGCGCCCTGGCGCGCATCGAGCGCGGCCTGCTGCTGGGCTTCAACGGCGACGCCGGCCGCGCGTTCACGGTCTTTGAGCACATCCAGCGCCCGCGTGCGCGACAGCAGTTCCGGGTCCTGGTCGGCCAGCTGCGTGGCGTGGCGGGTGGACAGCCAGTTGTTAAAGGTCTCGCGTGCCGCAGCCGAGTCAGCCTGCGCCATCCGGCGCTTGAGCTGGGCCTGCTCGAGCGCGGTCTGCGCATCCTGCCCGGCGCGCTCGGCGGCCTTGATGGCGTTGCGCAGCGCGGTTCTGGCGTTCGCATCCATGTAGTCGTCAAGCGAGAGCTGCTTCTCGACCTTGGGCAGGTCGCCCACCACGGTGCCGCCCAGCCCGACCAGGAAGCCGGCGAACACAAAGGCCACCACCCAGAGRCCACGGTGCATCCATTTTTCCGTCAATCGCAAAGTATTGGCCATGCTTATCTCCGTTTCATGGGGATGACGGGCGCGCGGGTCACAGCTTGACGACCGTCACGGGCTTGCCATCCGTCATGCGTGCCCGTTGCAGCCAGTCAAAGACCGAATCCACCGTGACGGTTTCAATGCGGTCGGAAAAGCGCTTGTCGTTGGGATGGTCGTCAAACGCGACGTTCGCCGCGGTCATGCGGCCGCCCAGCCGGGTCAAGGGCCCCAGCTTGAGCGCCGTGGGCTCATAGCCCTTGAACTGCAGCCAGGCTTGCGCTTTCTCGCGTGTCGTCACGCCAGGCTCCGCGGCGGCGGCCATGGTTTCAATCGCCCACTGGTTGGATTGCTGGTATTTGCGGCCCCAGGCGTAACTCACGATGCTGTAGGGCTTGTGATGCATGGTTGTGAGCCGCGCCGGGTCCTGCAGCAAGGCCAGCAGTTGCGCCTGGACCTGCGGCGAAGGCGCGACCCAAGCCGCCTCGAAGCGCCACAAATCGTCAAGGAAGAACTCGCCCAGCCCCTGGCGGTAAACCGCCGAGTCGCTGGTGCCGCAGGTATTGAGCTTGTGCACCACGCGCCAGGTCATGCCGCCCTGCCCGTCGGGCAACTGGTAGGCCAATCCAAGGTGCGAATAGCGCACGCCGTATTTGCTAAGGTCTTGCCCGGCCCGCGCCAGCAGCACGACTTTTTCACCGCTGGCGTTGAGCGAGGCCAGGGTTTTTTCTGCCAGCACCATGGCGCGCTCGACGGTCTGGGGCGTGGTCTTGCGGGCTTCGCAGGAACGCCCGGCATGGGCGGCCGGCGCCGCGCCGAGGACGGCAGCCGCAAGCAACAAGGGCAAAAGAGATTTGAAGATTTTCATGGTGTGGCGCCGTTTACTGCGTCAGGCGTTCGTTGTGCAACAAGGCTCTGCCCAACGCATTGGGAATAAAGGCGATCGCCTCCCCCGCTGCCGACAGCACCACACCCGCACCCACCACGCTGACCACCACCACCGTCCCGGCCACCATGGATA
>NZ_JBFUBY010000021.1:0-24588 GCF_056405515.1 Polaromonas sp. P1_G2 | reverse complement strand
GTCTGGGGGAGGGGTCGGGGGAGTCGGGGAATCGAGGAGGTCAAGGCAAGGCGTCGAAGGTGTCGCGGTCACCCTTGGCGGTCAGCAGCAGCAGCGCGTGCTCTGAAGGCGCGATTTCGCCGCGCGCACGCAACTGCGCCAGCGCGCCCAGGCAGGCGCCCGCGCACAGTTCCACCCACAGGCCTTGCGCGCCCAGCTGCCTGCTGCCTTCCACGGCGCCGGCGTCGTCCACCACCACCGCGCCGCCGCCCGAGCGCCGCACGGCCAGCGCCTGCTGCAAGGTGACGGTGCTGCCGGCGATGGAAAACTGCGCGGTCTGGCCGGCGAATTCGGACTGCGGTGATTCCCCGCCCAGCACGCGAGACAGGCGCGGGAAAGGCTCGACCGCCCAGAGGCGCGGCATGCGCGCGACCAGCCCGGCCTGCAGCAGGTCGCGAAACCCGCTGTAAAGCCCCCAGAGCAGGTCGCCGCGCGCCGTGGGCACCAGTACGTGGTCGGGGATGCAGCCATCGGCCACACATTCGAGCGCCACCGCGCGGTAGCCCTCGACGCCGAAGGCCGGGCTGCCGACGGCGGGCACGCTGTAGTTGGTCAGTGCGAAGGCGCCATCCTGCTCGACGCGGCGGCGCAGGTGTTCCCAGCGGCCGAAGCCGCGCTCGAAGGCCAGGCGTTTGGCGCCCAGGCGGTGCAGCGCGCGCGCATAGGGCTCCGGCATGTCGTGGTAGGTGGCGACTTCGCAGGCCAGGCCGGCGGCCGCGCAATAAGCCGCGGCCGACACCGCCGCGTTGCCGCTGGAGGCGAGAACCACGGTCTGCGCGCCCACGTCCAGCGCCCGGCTGACGGCCTGGGCCGACATGCGGTCCTTGTGCGAGCCCGTGGGGTTCATGCCCTCGTGTTTGGCCGACAGCTGCCGCAGGCCGAAAGCGCGCGCCAGGCGCGGCAGGTCCAGGCAGGGCGTGCCGCCTTCGCTCAGGGAAACGCCCTGGGTGTAGGGCAGCCAGGCGCCCCACTTATAACCCGTACTGGTGAATTTGAGGGTTTTGGGCAGTTCGGCATAGACCGCTTCCAGGCTCGCGGGCGTGCCCGTCGCTGCGCAGTGCGGGCAACCGGCCGGGAGGTCTCGCAAGGGGTATTCGCGGGCACAGTGGATGCAGCGCAGCCCGGACAGCTGCGGGTTGCGGACCACGGTGAGGGGCGCCGCGCCGGGTTGGGAAACAAGGGAATTCATGCGGCCAATGGTACGAAGGCCGGAGGTGGCCGTGCAGCGCCTGATGGCGATTTAGAATAAGTAAAACTTATAGGAGTCCACCATGGCCGAAGCAAGCGCACGCCAGATCGAAGTGTTCCGCATGGTCATGCGCCTGGGCACGGCCAACCGCGCGGCTGCGGCTTTGCACGTGAGCCAGCCGGCCGTCACGCAGCTGCTGCAGCAACTGGAGGCGCGCGCCGGCCTCAAGCTGTTTGACCGGCCCAAAGGCAAGCTCACGCCCACGCCCGAAGCCCATGCGCTGATGGAAGAGGTGGAACGGGTCTACGAAGGCCTGGAAGCCGTGCAGCGAAAAATCGTGGCGCTGCAGTCGCATGAAGACACGGTGCTGCGCATAGGTTCGCTACACGCCATGGCCGCCAGCGTCATGCCCTGGGCTTTGGCCGAGTTCCAGCGCTGCTACCCGCGCACGCGCTGCCTGCTGCTGGTCGACAGCTCCAAGGTGCTGCGCGAAGCCTTGTTCCAGGGGGCGGTGGACCTGGCCTTCCTCGGCGACGAGGCCGACACCAGCGGCCTGGTGTCTTCGCTGTTCTACCAGGCGCCCGCCGTCTGCATCATGCCGGCCGCCCATCCGCTGGCGCGCAAGCAGCTGCTGCATTTGCAGGACCTGCAGGAGGTGCCGCTGGTGGGCCTGTCGGCCTCCGACCCGGCGCAGCGGCGCCTGGAAGCGGCGCTCGCGCAGGCCGGGGTGCAGGCGCGCTTTGTGATTGAAACGCCTTACAGCGCTACGCAATGCGCGCTGGTGCTGGCCGGCGCCGGGCTGGCGGTGACGAATCCACTGGTGGCGCGCGAGTACCTGGCGCTGGGCCTGCGCAGCGTGCCGCTGGCGGCCGACGTGTCGTTTCGCGCCTTGCTGGCTTTCAAGCCGCTGCAGGCCCAGTCGGGCGCCGCGCAGGAATTTGTGGGCTTGTGCCGGCGCCGGCTGGTGGGCAGCCTGCCCGAAGGCTCGCTGTTGGGCGAAGCGCCGCTCAGTTCCCCGTCGTAAGGGACTGGACTTCGGTCTCTGGCAGCGGCTCCACCGTCACGGCCACGTCGAGAATGTGCTGCGCCCCGCCGCGTATCACGCCGCGCATGGGCGAGACGTCGAGGAAGTCGCGGCCGGTAGCCAGCGTGACGTAGTCTTCGCCCGGCGCGCGGTTGTTGGTGGGATCGAAATCCAGCCAGGTGCCCAGGCCCGGGCAGTAGACCGAGGCCCAGGCATGGGAGGCGTCGCTGCCAACCAGGCGCGGCTGGCCGGGCGGCGGGCTGGTCAGCAGGTAGCCGCTCACATAACGCGCCGGCAGGCCCATGGCGCGGCAGCAGGCCACCATGATGTGGGCGAAGTCCTGGCACACGCCCTTGCCTTGTTTGAGCGCCTCGAGCGCCGGCGTGTTGACCTCGGTGCTTTCGCTCTCATAGGCCATGGTGTGGTGGATGCGCTCCATCAGGTCGCGCGCGGCTTCGGGCAGCGGCCGGCCCGGCAGGAAGCTGGGGCGGGCGAACTCGACAAAAGCCTCATCGCGCGGCACATAGGGTGAGGCGAACAGGAATTCGGAGGCGCTGTCGTAGGCCGCGCCGGCGCGGTAGCGGAACTGCTCGCGCACCTGCTCCCAGGGCGGCGACACCGGCCCGCCGGAAGACAGCGAGCTTTCGGATTGCAAGGGGTTGGCCACCGAGGTAGAGACCACGCTGTCGGCCACCACGGTCAGGCTTTCATGCGCGGCCTGCAGCGAAAAATAGCTGCGCGTGTTGCCGTAGACGTCCACGGTCTCGCGCAACTGCACGGGCGCCGGGTCCACGTGCAGCGCGTAACTGAGCAGGCTCTGGCCGTTGCGGCTGGCGGGCTTGAGGTGCACCACGTGGTGGGCATTTTCCACCGCCGGCGCATAGCGGTAGCGGGTTTCGTGGACGACGTGCAGCAGCATGGAATGACTCGCTTGTCCCGGCGCTCAGGCGCCCAGGCTCTGGCTGCCGGAGGCCGCGTGGCTGAAGTAGCGGCGGCTCAGGGTGTCCGACAGATCCAGCGCGGCATCGCAGCATTGCCGCAGCAGCTCGACCAGGCGACCGTCATGACACTGGCCCTCGCCGTCGCCTTCGGTCTGCATGTCCGCGCACAGGTCGGCCAGGGCCCAGCTGCCGGGATCGGGCAGTTCCATCGCAAGCTCGGGCATGTCGCCCGGCGCGCTACCGGCCAGCTTGGCCAGGCGGCCGCGCAGGGTCTGCACCACCCAGCCCAGCGAGCGCGGGTTGTCGCGGTCCAGCACCAGCAAATCGAGCAGGGCCGGGATGTCTCGGCGCTGCTGGTATTGCGCGTGGAAGGTGATGGTGCTGTCGAACAGTGCCACCATGGCGTTGAAGCCGCCTTCCTCGAACACCGAGCCGGTTTCAAAACCGCGCACCAGCGCACCGGCCAGGGTGTTGAGCCGCTCGATGAGGCGTCCCATGCTAAGCAGGCGCCAGCCGTCGTCGCGCGTCATGCGGTCGGTCTGCGCGCCGGTCATGGCCGAGAGGAAACCGCTGGCCGATTCGAGCGCGCGCAGCGCCTCGACCGAGGAGTATTCGAGCAGGTACTGGCTGGTCTGCTGCTGGCTCTGTCCGCCCTGGCTTTGCGTCTGGCTTTGGCCCACGCTGCTGAAAATCGAGCAGCGCTGGAAAAAATCAGCCTCGGTGCGCACGATCATGTGCCACTGTTCCTGCGACAGGCGTTCGCGCACGGCMGAWGCSGCGCTCTTGAGCGCSCGCAGGTTRWAGCCYACGCTGGCGGCCTGYTCGGTGTCGGCCAGGTTGGCGATCAAGGCGCGTTCAAAGACCCGGCGCGCCTGTGTGGCCGGCGGCACGCTGTCCAGCACCAGCGCATTGCCGACGGCCATGCTGGTCAGCCAGGCTAGCAGCGGCTGTGAGGTCTGGTCTTCGCCGCCCAGGCATTGCAGCGTGATCTGCGCCAGGCGCGTGGAGTTCTCTGCGCGCTCGGTGTAGCGGCCCAGCCAGAAAAGATTTTCGGCCGCGCGGCTGGTGACCGGCGGGCGGTGGCGCAGCGGCGCAGCGGCCCAGGCCGGCGCGGGCTGCTCGGCGCGCGGGACGCCGGCGTGCCCGGCCCTGGCCGCGGAGGTATCGCCCAGCACCCACACATCGGCGCTGCTGCCGCCGTGCTGCATGGAGGACATGTTTTCGTTCTTGCCGGCCAGCCGCGCCAGCCCACCCGGCAGCACCTGCCAGGAACCCTTGCCGTCGGCCACCGCAAACACGCGCAGCATGGCCGAGCGCGGGGAAATCCGCTCGCCCTGCCAGGTGGGGGTCTGCGGCAGCGGCAGGTAGGCCTGCACCGTGTAGTCTTCGCCGCGGCGCACGATGCGGCCGGCCCATTCGTCGAGCGCGCGGCGCGACAGCGTATGGCCTATCACCGACTCCATGCCCGAGCCGGGGTAGGTCGGCTTGATCACGCAGTTCTTGAGCTGGCCCAGCACGTCCTGCATGACGGCCTGCTCACCGCACCACCAGGTGGCCAGCGAGGGCAGCGCCAGCGTTTCGCCGAGCAGGTGTTCCGACAGCGCGGGCAGGAAACCGAGCAGCGCGCTGGATTCGAGGAAAGCCGAGCCCGGCGTGTTGACCACCAGCACATTGCCCGCGCGTATCACCTGCAGCAGGCCGGGCACGCCCAGCGTGGAGTCCGAGCGCAGCTCCAGTGGATCCAGGAATTCGTCGTCCAGGCGCTTGAGCAGTCCATGCACCGGCTCCAGCCCGCGCAGGGTCTTGAGGTAAAGCCTGTCGTCGCGCACCAGCAGGTCGCTGCCTTCCACCAGCGTCAGGCCCAGGAAGCGGGCGAGRTAGGCATGCTCGAAATAGGTTTCGTTGTAAGGCCCCGGGGTCAGCAGCACCACGCGGCTTTCCTCGTTGCCGTCGCCCGGGCTCATGGCCTTGAGTCCGTCGACCAGCGCCTTGTACGAGGCGCCCAGGCGCTCGACCTGCATTTCGCGGAAAGCTTCGGGGAACAAGAGCGAGATGGTGAGGCGGTTTTCGAGCAGGTAGCCCAGGCCGGAAGGCGCCTGCGTGCGCTGCGAGACCACCGACCAGCGGCCGTCGGGGCCGTGGGCGATGTCGAAGGCTGCTATGTGAAGGTAGGTGCCGCCGGCCGGCTGCACGCCCTGCATGCCGCGCAGGTAACCCGGGTGGGCATGCACCAGCGCGCTGGGCAAAAGGCCCTTGGAAAGCAGCTCCTGCGGGCCGTAGATGTCGGCCATGACACGGTCCAGCAGGCGGGCGCGCTGCTGGATGCCGGCCTCGATCTCCGCCCAGTCGCCGGCCGAAACCATCATGGGAAAGAGGTCCAGCGCCCAGGGCCGCTGCGGGCCGTTGGCGTCGGCATAGACGTTGTAGGTCACGCCGTTGTCGCGGATCTGGCGGCGCAGGTTGGCGGTGCGGTGGTTCAGGTCGTAAAAACCGTCGGTGCCCAGGAAGTTGAAAAAACGCGCCCAGTCGGGCGACAGGCTGTCGTCGGGGGCGGCGGCTTCGGGTTGGGATGCGGCGGCTTCAGGGGCGCTGCCGGCCGCGCGCAAGGCGGGCTGGGCGGGCGCGGCCGCTTCCACGGGCGCGGGGCCTTCGGAGGCACGGCCCCGCAACTCGTCGAAATGGCCGGCTGCCGCATGCGGCGCCAGCGCGGCGGCCAGGGCGCAGGGGGATTCGAGCGCCTGGGCGGCAAAAAGGGACTGGGTGTTATTTTCCACGTGCTGCAAGTATGCCTGCGGCCCAGGAGCGCAAAGACTCAATGAGGGGCTGGTTTCCGGCCAAAGCGGCTATTTATGCCGCTTGCGCATGCAATTGTTGCAGCCATAAGACAGGCTGATGGGCCTGTCTTATGAGTCCTCAGCGCAAGTCCAGCGTGAACGGGAATTCCCGGCTGGCCTGCGCCGGCGCCACGCGCATCTTGCCTGGCGTGTGGCCCATGCGGAAAAAGCGCGTGAGGCGGCGGCTTTCGGCCTCGTACGAATTGACCGGCAAGGTGTCGTAGCTGCGCCCGCCCGGGTGCGCCACGTGGTACTGGCAGCCGCCCAGCGAACGTTCCATCCAGGTGTCGACAATGTCGAAGGTCAGCGGCGCATGCACGCCTATCGACGGGTGCAGGGCCGAAGGCGGGTTCCAGGCCTTGTAGCGCACGCCGGCCACGTATTCACCGACGCGGCCCGTGCTTTGCAGCGGCAGCGCGCGGCCGTTGACGGTGACCACGTAGCGGTTGTCGTTAAGGCCGGTGACGTGCACCTCGATGCGTTCCAGCGAGGAATCGACGTAGCGCACGGTGCCGCCGGCCGAACCTTCCTCGCCCATCACATGCCAGGGCTCCAGCGCGCTGCGCAGCGTCAGTTCAATGCTGTTGGACTTGACCTGGCCGATCAGCGGGAAGCGGAACTCGAAATGCGGCTCGAACCAGGCCATGTCGAAGGCGTATCCAGCTTCGCGCAGTTCGGTCAGCACGTCTTCAAAGTCCATGCGGATGAAGCCGGGCAGCAGGAAGCGGTCGTGCAGTTCGGTGCCCCAGCGCGTGACGCGGCCGTGGTAAGGCTTGTTCCAGAAGCGCGCCACCAGCGCGCGCAGCAGCAACTGCTGGGCGATGCTCATGCGCGCATGCGGCGGCATCTCGAAGGCGCGCAGCTCCAGCAAGCCCAGGCGCCCGGTGGCGGAGTCGGGCGAATACATCTTGTCGATGCAGAACTCACTGCGATGGGTGTTGCCGGTGACGTCGACCAGGATGTTGCGCAAAGTGCGGTCCACCAGCCAGGGCGGCATGTCGGCGCCGTATTTCTTGCGGTTGTTTTCGATTTCGCGCAAGGCGATTTCGAGTTCGTACAGCTGGTCGTTGCGGGCCTCGTCCACACGCGGCGCCTGGCTGGTCGGGCCTATGAACATGCCCGAGAACAGGTAGCTCAGCGAGGGGTGGTTGTGCCAGTAGGCGATCAGGCTGCCCAGCACCTCGGGCTTGCGCAGGAAGGGGCTGTCGGCCGGCGTGGCGCCGCCCAGTACGAAGTGGTTGCCGCCGCCGGTGCCGGTGTGCCGGCCGTCGGTCATGAACTTTTCGGCCGACAGGCGCGTCTCGTGCGCGATCTTGTAGAGGAACTCGGTATGTTCCACCAATTCACCCCAGTTATAGGCCGGGTGGATGTTCACTTCAATCACGCCCGGATCCGGTGTGACCTGCAGCATCTTCAGTCGCGGGTCGCGCGGCGGCGGGTAGCCTTCGAGCACGATGCTCACGCCCAGCGACTGCGCCGTGGCTTCCACGGCGGCCAGCAGGTCCAGGTAGTCTTCGAGGCGCTCCATGGGCGGCATGAAGACGTAGATCGCGCCGGTTTCGCCGCGGCCCGACTTGTTGGCCTTGCTGTCGGGATTGGCCTTGGGCTTGTCCTTGGGACCGTTGGCGCGTTGGGGGTCGCGTACTTCGACGCACAACGCGGTGCGCGTGAGCCAGGCGGCCGATTCAAAAGGCTTGGGCGCGCGGTCGTCCTGGGGCGCGGCCGTCTCGGGTGAAGCGCCGGCTGGTTTGCCGTCGGCGCCTTGGGCGCCGTTCGTGCCGTTGTTGCCCAGCGGGCGGAACTGCAGGATGCGGCTGGCCTGCGTCAGTGCCGTATTGCCGGCCATGTAGCGCGCCATGTACTGCGCCAGCGAGCTGGCGCTTCCACCCGTGGAAGGCGCCACCGGCGTGGCGCCGCGGGCCGCGCTGAAGCTGCCGTTGTAGCGCGCGGCCAGCGCCGAAGCGGCCGGCAGCTCTTGCCGTGGCGCGAACGGGTCGGCCTCGATCATGTAGGGGTAGTCGGTCTTGGACACCCAGGGCACGGAATCCAGCGGCAGGCGGTAGCCCATGGGCGAGTCGCCCGGCATCAGGTACATGCGTTCTTCGCGGAAGAACCAGGGGCCGGTGGTCCATTTCGGGCCGGCCAGCGAAGGCGAAGCGCCGGCGTTTCTCTGCTTGAGCTGCTCCTTGGTCTGCAGCGGCAGCACATAACCCACGACCGAATCCAGGCCCTGCATGAAGACGCGGCGCAGGCGCTCGCGCTCCATGGCGTCGTCCAGCTTCGAATCAAAGGGGTCGACATTGACCGGCAGCCGGCGCTCGCGCCAGAGGTAGTACCAGGTGTCCTCATAGCCCGGCGTGATGTAGGTGGTGGCCAGGCCCAGCTTGCCGGCCAGGGTCTGCACAAAACGCTGCGCGTCGGCACTGCTGTAGTTGCAGGGCTGGCGCTCGTCGGCGAACAGCGCCGGGTTTTGCCAGATCGGCTGGCCGTCCTTGCGCCAGAAGATGCTGAGCGCCCAGCGCGGCAGCTGCTCGCCGGGGTACCACTTGCCCTGGCCGAAATGCAGGAAACCGCCTTCGCCGTATTCGGCGCGCAGCTTCTGCACGAGTTCGGTCGCGTAGCCGCGCTTGGTCGGGCCCAGGGCGTCGATGTTCCACTCGGCCGCGTCGCGGTCTGTGGTGGCCACAAAGGTCGGCTCGCCGCCCATGGTCAGGCGCACGTCGCCGGCTGCCAGGTCCTGGTCGACCTTTTCGCCGAGCGCCAGCACCTCCTGCCATTGTTCCTCGGTATAGGGCTTGGTCACGCGCGGCGATTCGTAGATGCGCTGCACCGCCATGTGGTGCTCGAATTCGACTTCGGATTTGTCGACGCCGCCTTCGACCGGCGCGGCGCTCGATGGCTCGGGTGTGCAGGCCAGCGGGATGTGGCCTTCGCCCGCCATCAGGCCGGAGGTCGGGTCCAGGCCCACCCAGCCGGCGCCGGGCAGAAAGACTTCGCACCAGGCGTGCAGGTCGGTGAAGTCGGCTTCGGCGCCGCTGGGGCCGTCGATGGATTTGACGTCGGCCTTGAGCTGGATCAGGTAGCCCGAGACAAAACGCGCGGCCAGGCCCATGTGGCGCAGCAGTTGGACCAGCAGCCAGCCGGTGTCGCGGCAGGAGCCGCAGGCCAGGCGCAGGGTTTCTTCSGGCGTCTGCACGCCGGGCTCCAWGCGGATCGAGTACTTGATGTCCGACTGCAAGCCCTGGTTCAGGCCCACCAGGAAGTCGATGGTGCGCTTGGGCGTGCGGTCGATTTTTTCGAGGTAGCGCTTGAGCAGCGGCGTCGCCGGCTGGGTGGCCAGGTAGGGGGCGAGTTCGCGGGCCTGCAGCGCGTTGTAGGTGAAGGGGAACTCCTCGGCGGCCGGTTCCAGGAAGAAATCAAAGGGGTTGAACACCGCCATCTCGACGACCAGGTCCACCGTGACCTTGAACTCGCGTGTCGGCTCGGGAAACACCAGGCGGGCCTGGTAGTTGGCAAACGGGTCTTGCTGCCAGTTGATGAAATGCCCGGCGGGCTCGACCTTGAGGGAATAAGACAGCACCTGCGTGCGGCTGTGCGGCGCTGGCCGCAGGCGGACCACCTGGGGGCCGAGTTTCACCAGCCGGTCGTATTTGTAGTGGGTGATGTGGCTCAGGGCAACGTGGATGGACAAGGCAACCTCGCTTAAAAAAATAACAGGGCGTGGCACACCGCCGGAAAAATAAACCCATCACAGGCCGCCACATCATGCAGCCTGGACATTAGGACGCGTAGACAGCTTACCCGGATTTGACGGTATTTCTGAAAGCAAGAGCTGCGCCATATGCGGAGTTTGCATGGCCTGCTGTCGGCTCTTTGCCTGGGCCTCCCGTTAAACAGGTTCTAAAAAAAGCAAAAAAAGAAGGGGAGGCAGCTTTGAAGCCAGCTGTATTCACGGTGCCACGGCCATACGCTGCGAGCCCGGGGCCTGTTTTGGCCGGTTTCATCTCTGGCGTGGCCCTGCAGTTGCAGCAGCCCACGCTGTGGTCGCAGACAGGCTATACCTTGTGCACCCTGCTGGCGGTCGCCGTGGCCGGGATTTTCTGGCGTTTCGGCCGGCGCGCGATAAAACCCCTGTGGGGCAGGGTGATGCTCGCGTTTGCGCTGGCGGCGCTGCTGGGATGGGGCTCGGCCGGCTGGCGGGCCTGCGCTTTCCAGTCCACGGCCCTGGAACCGGCCCTGGAAGGCCGCGACATCGAGGTCACCGGCAGCGTGCTGGCCATGCCGCAGCCCGGCGAGGATGGCTTGCGCTTTCGCCTCGGCATCGAGTCCGCCCGCCTGGACGGCCGCAAACTCACCCTGCCGCCACAAATCCTGCTGGGCTGGTATTCGGGCTTTGCCGGGCGCGAGCCTCGCCCCCTGGCCCAGGACTCGGACCCTTTCGAAGTGGCGCTGGCCCTGCAGCGCCAGCCGCAGGCCTTGCGGGCCGGCGAACGCTGGCGCATGACGGTGCGGCTCAAGGCACCGCACGGCAACAGCAACCCRCACGGCTTCGACTACGAGCTGTGGCTGTGGGAGCAGGGCATACAGGCCACCGGCTATGTGCGCGCCGGCACGCATGACGCGCCACCCGAAAAACTTTCCAGCAGCTGGCGGCACCCTGTGGAGCAAGCCCGGCAGGCGGTGCGCGAGCGGATTTTTGAACGTGTGGAGAACCGCCAGTGGGCCGGCATCATCGCCGCGCTGGTGGTCGGCGACCAGAATGCCATTGAGCGCGCTGACTGGGACGTCTTTCGCGCCACCGGTGTCGCGCATTTGATGAGTATTTCCGGCCTGCACATCACCATGTTCGCCTGGGCCGCCTCGCTGCTGGTGGGCGGTTTGTGGCGGCGCACCGCGCGCCTCACACCCAGCCTGTGCCTGGCACTGCCGGCCGCCGGCGCCGGCGCGCTGGGCGGGCTGTTGCTGGCGGCGCTTTATGCGCTGTTTTCAGGCTGGGGCGTGCCCGCGCAGCGAACCATCTGGATGCTGGCCACCGTGATCCTGCTGCGCCAGGGTGGCCGGCAATGGCCCTGGACGCAGACCTGGCTGCTGGCCATGGCCGTGGTGGTGGCCCTGGACCCCTGGGCGCTGATGCAGGCCGGCTTCTGGCTCTCTTTTGTGGCGGTCGGCGTGCTGTTTGCCACGGATGCGGGCGCCGGCCATGCGGGGGACGAAAGGATGAACCCTTCGGGCGCGCCGCAGACGGGATGGCGGCGGTTCGGCCCGCGCTGGCTGGCCGGCCTGGCCCGCGCCCTGCGCGAACAATGGGTGGTGACGCTCGCGCTCACGCCTTTGTCGCTGCTGCTGTTCAACCAGGTCTCGCTGGTAGGCCTGCTGGCCAATGCCGTGGCCATTCCGGCCGTGACCTTGCTGATCACGCCGCTGGCCCTGCTGGGCGTGCTGTGGGCGCCGGCCTGGGCTGCCACGGCGGGCTGCGTCAGCGTGCTGGCGCTGTTCCTGCAGTGGCTGGCGGCCTGGCCCATGGCCTCGATCAGTGTGGCCGCGGCGCCGCTGTGGTGCGCCACCGCGGGTGTGGCGGGGGGCGGTTTGCTGGCTACGCGCCTGCCCTGGCATTGGCGCGTGCTCGGCATCCCGCTGCTGCTGCCCGTGCTGCTGTGGCAGCCGGTGCGGGTCGTGCCCGGGCAGTTTGAGCTGCTGGCGGCCGACATAGGGCAGGGCAATGCGGTGCTGGTGCGCACCGCCAGGCACAGCCTGCTTTATGACGCCGGCCCGCGCTTTTCGCGCGAAAGCGATGCCGGCCACCGCGTGCTGGTGCCGCTGCTGCGCGCGCTCGGCGAACGGCTGGACATGCTCATGATCAGCCACCGCGACATCGACCACATAGGCGGGGCGGCTGCCGTGCTGGCGATGCAGCCGGGAGCCCGGTTCCTCAGTTCGATTGAAGACACCCACCCGTTGCAGGCCCTGCGCAAGGCTGAACGCTGTGTGGCCGGCCAGCAATGGGAATGGGATGGCGTGCGGTTCGAGGTATTGCACCCGGCCGCCGAGGCCTACGGCGCGGCCGCCAAGCCCAACGCCATGAGCTGTGTTCTGCGTATCTCCAACGGTAGCCGCACGGCCTTGCTGGTGGGCGATATCGAGGCGCCCCAGGAAGCCGCGCTCGTCGCCAGCGTCCCGGCCAGCCTCAAAGCCGATTTCCTGCTGGTGCCCCACCACGGGAGCAAGACCTCGTCGACTGTGGCCTTCCTCGATGCCGTGCAGCCGCAATGGGCCATGGCGCAGGCCGGCTACCGCAACCGCTTCGGCCACCCGGCCGAGGCCGTGGCGGCGCGCTACGAGGCGCGCAGCATACACCTTGTGAAGTCCGCCCCCTGCGGCGCGGCGCTGTGGGACAGCCAGCATCCGGATGCCCTGCGCTGCCAGCGGGAGGAGGGCAAACGCTACTGGCATCATGTGCCTGGGCGTTAAAAATTGGTTGGGGCCTGCGCCGCCTTGGCGCATAACTTGCTAAGCTACGTCAAAACAATGCCCTGAGCAAAAACTTGCTGGAGATCAAGCCAATGAGCCGACCGATGTTTGATGAAATGAATGCCACGGAATCCAGCGTCCGTGAACACTACCAGGGTTACCAGCGCTGGCTGGCCAAGCAGCCGGCCGACGTGATGCAGGCGCGCCGCGCCGAAGCCGAGATGATTTTCCGCCGCGTCGGCATCACTTTTGCCGTCTACGGCGCTAAAGATGAAGACGGCGCCGGCACCGAGCGCCTGATCCCCTTCGACCTGATCCCCCGCATCATTCCGGCGCACGAGTGGGCCAGCATGGAAAAAGGCCTGGTCCAGCGCGTCACGGCGCTCAACCGCTTCATCCACGACGTCTACCACGGCCAGGAAATCATCAAGGCCGGCGTCATCCCGTCCGAGCAGATCTTCCAGAACGCGCAGTTCCGTCCCGAGATGATGGGTGTCGACGTTCCCGGCAACATCTATTCGCACATCAGCGGCATCGACATCGTGCGCGCGCCCAATGCCCAGGGCGAGGGCGAGTACTACGTTCTCGAGGACAACCTGCGCGTGCCCAGCGGCGTGAGCTACATGCTCGAAGACCGCAAGATGATGATGCGGCTCTTCCCCGAGCTTTTCAGCCAGAACCGTGTCGCGCCCGTTGCCCATTACCCCGACCTGCTGCTCGAAACCCTGCGCGGCATGGCGCCGCCGGCCACGGCCGAGCCCACGGTGGTGGTGCTCACGCCCGGCATGTACAACTCGGCTTATTTCGAGCACGCCTTCCTCGCGCAGCAGATGGGCGTGGAACTGGTCGAGGGCCAGGACCTCTTCGTCAAGGACAACTTCGTCTACATGCGCACCACGCGCGGCCCCAAACGCGTCGACGTGATCTACCGCCGCGTCGACGACGACTTCCTCGACCCGCTGGCCTTCCGCCCCAACTCCACCCTGGGTTGCGCGGGCCTGCTCAACGTTTACCGCAGCGGCAATGTCTCGCTGTGCAATGCCATAGGCACGGGTGTGGCCGACGACAAGTCGATCTACCCTTACGTGCCCAAGATGATCGAGTTCTACCTCGGCGAAAAACCCATCCTCAAGAACGTGCCCACCTATATGTGCCGCAACAACGAGGATTTGCAGTACACGCTGGCCAACCTCAAGGACCTGGTCGTCAAGGAAGTGCACGGCGCCGGCGGCTACGGCATGCTGGTCGGCCCGGCCGCCACCAAGGCCGAGATCGRGGAATTCCGCGCCGCCTTGCTGGCCAACCCATCCGGCTACATCGCCCAGCCCACGCTCAGCCTTTCGACCTGCCCGACCTATGTCGAAAGCGGCATCGCGCCGCGCCACATCGACCTGCGGCCTTTTGTGCTGAGCGGCAAGGACGTGCAGATGGTGCCCGGCGGCCTCACGCGCGTGGCGCTGAAAGACGGCTCGCTGGTGGTCAATTCGTCGCAGGGCGGCGGTACCAAGGACACCTGGATTCTTGAGGGGCCGTCATCGCCCGTGGCGTTCCAATCGCAGTCGCAGACCCAAGGAGGGAAATAATCATGTTGTCTCGTACTGCCGATCACCTCTTCTGGATGTCGCGTTACACCGAGCGTGCGGAGAATACAGCCCGGATGCTCGACGTCAACTACCAGACCTCCTTGCTGCCGCAGTCCGCCGCCGTCGTGCAGGGCGGCTGGCAAAGCCTGCTGAGCATCAGCGAGCTCAAGCCTTCTTATGCCGCCAAGTACGGCGACAGCATCAACCCGCGCGAAGTCATGGACTTCATGGTGCGCGACGAACAGAACTCTTCGAGCATCGTCTCCTGCCTGCAGAACGCCCGTGAAAACGCCCGCGCCGTGCGTGGTACCTTGACCACCGAAGTCTGGGAAACCCAGAACCAGACCTACCTTGAAGTCATCCGCATGCTGCGCAACGGCGACTTCGAGCGCGACCCCGGCCAGTTTTTTGAATGGGTCAAGTTCCGCTCCCACCTGTCGCGCGGTGTCACGGCCGGCACCATGCTGCAGGACGAGGCCTTTCACTTCCTGCGCCTGGGCACCTTCCTGGAACGCGCCGACAACACGGCCCGCCTGGTCGACGTGAAGTTCCACGCGGTGCAGAACGACTTCCTGGGCACCGACGGCGAGAAGGACCAGGAATACGACTTCTACCACTGGAGCGCGATTTTGCGCAGCGTCTCCGGCTTTGAGGTCTACCGCAAGGTCTACCGCGACGTCATCAAGCCCGAGCGCGTGGCCGAGCTGCTGATTTTGCGGCCCGACATGCCGCGTTCGCTGCTGGCTTGCCTCAACGAGCTCATGAGCAACCTCGCCATGGTGACCAGCGACACGGCAAGCGAAACCCAGCGCCGCGCCGGCAAGCTGCGCGCCGACCTGCAGTACGCCCGCATCGACGAAATCCTGGCCACAGGTCTGCACGCTTTCCTGACCCAATTTTTGGACCGCGTCAACGAGATAGGCGCGCACATCAGCCGCGAATTTCTTGTGCCGGCCACACATTGAGCCCCCACGTTCGCTCGCTGCGCGTAGCTCTCGAGGCCTTGCAGGCCGCGGCTCGCGAGACGCTTCGCCCCTGTCGCCCGTCCAAGCCTGCGCAGGCAGGCTTGGAGCCGCGGGCTCCAGCCCCTAGTGGGCGCTACGCCTGCGGCCCGGCAAAGCCGGTTCCGCGGCCCCTGCTAGCCAAGACCTCTCTCTCGGCGAGGCTGCAGCGCGGCCGTAGTGCGTCCGATTCAGCGTTTGCGCGAGCATGAAACTTCACGTCCGGCACATCACCGACTACCGGTACACCGAGCCGCTGCGCTACGCGCTGCAAACCCTGTGGCTCACGCCGCAGTCCGGCCCGGCCCAGACGGTGGACTACTGGAGCCTGGGCGCGCCCGAAAAGCTGTTCACCCAGCGCGACGCCTTCGGCAACACCATCAGCTCCTACACCTTTGTCGGCAAGGACGCCGACAACGTGCGCTGGAGCCTGGTCAATGCGGCCGGTGACGTCGAAACCCTGGGTGTGGCTGAGTTCAATGATGCGGAGACCTTGCCGCACCCTTATTTCTTTCTGCGCGCCACCCATCTGGCCGAACCGCATTGGGAACTCGCCGAATTCGGCCGGCGCTTTATTCCACAAAGCCTGGACGGCAGGGCCGACCTGCAGGCCTTGCTGGCCCTGAGCAAAGGCGTGGCCGACGCGGTGAGCTACCGCAAGAACAGCACCAGCGTGACCACCACCGCGCTTGAAGCCTTCAAGTCGGGGGCGGGCGTCTGCCAGGACCAGGCCCACGTGATGGTCGCCATCTGCCGCAGCCTGGGCTACCCTGCACGTTATGTCAGCGGTTATTTCTACGCCGCCAACGAACCCGACCTGGCCAGCCACGCCTGGTGCGACGTCTGCCTCGACGTCGCCACCCGCCGCTGGGTGAGCATAGACGTGACCCACAGCTGCCAGATCGACCAGCGCCACGTGCGCCTGGCCATGGGCACCGACTACAACGCCTGCCCGCCCATCAAGGGTGTGCGCCAGGGCGGCGGCGAAGAGTCCATGACAGTGGAGATCACGATTCAACCGGTTGTGGGAAACTAACAGCTTCCCGATTCCACCAACCATCTAGAGCTTGAGGTCGCCTTCCTGCCTCGCGATGCGCGTAAAACTCCATGAAGACAGACAAAACGGTTTGCCCGGTCTGCAGTGCCGATTGCACGCTGCTTGATCCCGTTGATTTCAACACCTCATGCCACCCCAATAAGCTGGGGCTTTCCGGCGTGCCTGTGACCTACGCAATTTGCCAGAACTGTGCTTTTTGTTTCGCGCCGGAGATCTGCACCTGGAGCCTGCAGGAGTTCGAGGAAAAAATCTACAACGATCATTACGTTGCTGTCGACCCCGGTTACATAGAAACCCGGCCAAAAGCCAACGCAACCATGCTTCGCGCCGGATTCGGCAATCTGCATCCCGCCCTCAGGCATCTCGACTATGGCGGCGGCAATGGCACGCTGTCCAGGCTGTTGCGCGAAATCGATTGGCCATCCACTTCATATGACCCCTTTGTGGACAGAGACCTCAGGGTTGAGACGCTGGGCAAGTTCGACCTTATTACCGCCTTTGAGGTGTTTGAGCATGTTCCGGACGTCTGGGCGTTGATGGCCAACCTCAAGAAGCTGATGTCACCGGATAGCGTGCTCCTGTTCTCGACCTTGACGTCTGACGGGCATATCCAGGCCGGCCAGCCACTCAGCTGGTGGTATGCCGCGCCACGCAATGGGCACATCAGCCTTTTTTCATCGCGCAGCCTGGCGCTCCTGGCGCAGAGCCATGGGCTTCACTTTGGCAGTTTTTCGGAAGGATTCCATGCCTTCTATCAAGATATACCGTCTTGGGCCGCCCAGCCTCTCACCGAGCTTCTGTGATGTGGTGTGATGCAATCACGCTCCTCTTTGGAGAGCTGATGCGCGCGTCGCCATTCGGTTGACGTCCGGGTCAAGCCTGGCCCGTCCCCTGGAGCCGACCATGCAAGATGCGCTTCGTCAATTCCCATCCGTTGTGCTTGCCTTGCAACAATGCAGTACGCTTTCGCCATGACCGACATCAAGCCCGCAATCTTCCCCGACGACCTTGCGCATGTCGTCGCCATCCTTCGTGAGTATGTCGCCAGTCCCAGCGTGAGCCTGGCCTTCCAGAATTACGAGGCGGAATTCGCTGCCTTGCCCGGAAAGTACGCGGCACCTGAAGGCCGTCTGCTTCTCGCGTGGAAAGGATCGGCTGTCGTCGGGTGTGCCGCGCTTCGCCGCGTTGACGCTAGCACCTGTGAAATGAAGCGCGTCTACGTGCGGCCGGATGCGAGAGGCGAAAACCTTGGCCGGCGGCTCATCGAACGCATCCTCGATGAAGCGCGGGCCGCGGGCTACTCCCGCATCTGCCTCGATGTCCTGCCTGAGTTCGCTGCAGCACAGCGCATCTACGAATCCCTGGGTTTTCAAGCTTCGGCGCCCGTCACCTTCAATCCCGTTCCCGGCACCAAATACCTGGCCCTCGAACTCTCCCCGTCACGGCTTGCGGATGCTGCCTGAGCCTTTCGTCGAATGGTGCCGGGTGTGGTCCAGCATTTGGATAGACACTGACGTGCAACACAATGCGGCTTTTCGCCATATGCAAATTCCAAACAGTGCCAGCCTTTGACCGCAATGCGTTACCCCGAATCAAAACCCCCATGGACCGGCAGCTGCCTTTGCGGGAAGGTGCATTACAAGCTGACCGCGCATCCGCTGACGTTCTACGCGTGTCATTRCACAGACTGCCAGCGGCGCTCCGGCAGCAGCATGCGGCTGGCCATGTGGGTTGACCGTTCGGCGCTGGAGGTCACGCAGGGAAGCCCGCAGCTCCTGACATTTGATATGGGAAATGGGCGCCAACGCAGGGCGAGGGTGTGCGTTGATTGCGATACCCGGTTGTGGGCGGAACCGGCCGACAAGCCAACCATGGCGGCGCTGCTGCCTGGAACATTGCATAACGCGCGGGAGTTTGAGCCTGTTGCGCACCTCTGGACAAAAAGCGCGCTTTCCTGGATGGTGATTCCACCGGGCGTAGCCGCGTACGAAACCCACCCTGATCGCCCGGGGGAACTCGCCAGGCTGTGGCAGGAGGCGATGCAACAGCGGGGCTCCGGCGATGAAAACTAAGCACTGGTCGAGTCTGCAATTGCGGCAGGTTGAATTTCATCGTTGCGCCTGATTGGACTTTTATGCAGCTAGGACCCTGGATGCCCATCGCCCTCGCCGAAGCCGGGATCCGTACATTTCCCGTGGGGCAGAGCAATCCCAGGGTCACCGAATACCACGCGCTGACCAATATCCGCGGTTATGACGACAAGGCTTCCTGGTGTTCGTCGTTCGTCAACTGGTCGCTGGCCCAGGCTGGTATTCCCGGCACCGGGTCGGCGCTGGCGCGCTCATGGCTGGAGTGGGGTGAACCGCTGGCCGCACCCGTGCCCGGCTGCATCGCCGTGCTGTCGCGTGAAGACCCCGGCGGCTGGAAAGGCCATGTCGGTTTCTTTCTTCGCGCGGATGCGGAGTATGTGTATTTGTGGGGCGGCAACCAGCTCGACGAGGTGCGTGAGCATTTTTATCCTTTAGCGGCGGTGCTGGGCTATCGCTGGCCTTCGCAAAAAAAGACGGCTTGAGCTCTTCGCCCGGGCTGTCATGACTGCGGCCTGCGCCGGACCCAGGTCCGGATGGCCCTATACGGGAAACCACCAGTCCCCAATGGCAGCTGATTGACAGCTACGCGCACTAAGGTTGGGGAACACCACTGATAACAAGGATCCCCCATGAAACGCCGCCACCTCCTGCAAGCCACTTCGGTCGCCATCGCTCTGCCCTCGCTGGCCTGGGCCCAGGACAAATACCCCAGCAAGCCCATCACGCTGATCTGTCCCTACTCGGCCGGCGGCAATGCCGACCAGCGCTCGCGCCAGATCGGCCGCTTTCTCTCCACGGCGCTGAACCAGCCGGTGCTCGTGGACAACAAGCCAGGCGCAGGCGGCAACATCGGTACCGAGGCCGTTGCCCATGCGAAACCGGACGGCTACGTCATCGGCATGGGCAACTTCGCCCCTCTGGCGGTCAATCCCACCATGTTCAAGAAAATGAACTTTGACCCGGCCAAAGAGCTGGTGCCGGTCTGCCTGATCGAAAAGGGTCCGCTGGTGCTGATGGTGCCCGCCAGTTCCCAGTTCAAGAGCGTGAAAGACATCATCGCCGCCGCCAAGGCCAACCCCGGCAAGCTGTCGTTTGCCTCCGGCGGCCTGGGCGGCTCGCACCATCTGTCGGGCGAGATGTTCAAGTCGCTGGCCGGCCTGTCCATCACCCACATTCCCTACAAGGGCGGAGCGCCCGCCACGACGGACCTGATGGGCGGACAGGTGGACATGATGTTCGAGCAGATGTATTCGGCCGCTCCCTCGATCCGCGCCGGCAAGCTGCGCGCGCTGGCCATCACCAGCAAGACGCGTTCGCCGCTGTTTCCCGATGTGCCCACCATGGTCGAGGCCGGCGTGCCGGGCTTCGAGGTACAGAACTGGCAAGGCCTGGTGGCACCGGCCGGCACACCCGCGGCCCTCATCAAGTTGCTCAATGAAACCGTCAACAAGGCGCTGGCCGACCCGACCATCAAAGAACAGATGCTGGGCCAGGGCAACGAACTCGGCGGCGGTACACCCGAGCAGTTCGCCGCCCTGATCAAATCGGAAGCGGATCGCTGGGGAAAACTGGTCAAGAGCGCAAACATCAGGCCCGAGTAGCGCGGCCTGTTTAACGAAGGTGAACTTGCCTCAACCGTCCATCCAGGTCGAACCAGGGTGAGGTAAAAATTCCTTAGTTCAATTGATCGACGTTGGGCCAAAAGACGGGTCGGATTTCCCGTGTCCGCGCGTCGTAGTAAGACAGATGCGGTGCCGGCGGTGCGTCGCGTCCGTCCGCAATCCAATAAGCGCTTCTTCGAACCGGCTGTGAGCTAAAAAGCGTTTGATTAACGAAAATGGCATTTTTGTCTTTTGATACGCTGACGCCGTTGGGGCTTTTTAGATTGCCGATGTAACCGCTTGGAAGTCGTGTATTTAAAATTTCGTCGGTGACAAGAAGGGTTTTTTTATCGACAAGACGTACGCGCTCCCCGTTGGTGATCCAGTGTGTGCCTTGCCAATCTTCCATCAACCATCGGAATGTCGTGTTGTGGGAAAGAGGGTTGAGGCCTTTGAAATCAACAACATTCTGAGGGTTGACCTGGACACACTGGATCATGTGTTGCAGTCCAAGCGCGGGTGGAAAGTTAAATCCATATCCGCAGAATGCAAACGTCTTCCCATCTGGTGCATAAAAAGGCCCTGTAGTCTCAAGACCCCACGATATATGTGTGGCAAAACGATCAAACTTCGGCGTTTCTGATTGCGCCTTGAAGTCGTATTCGTAGACATCGCGTAGCCCACCGGTTTTTCCGCTGGCCAAGGTGACCTTGGCGACAGTTCGCCAATACAAGATAGCCTGATCGTCGGGTCGCCAGGCGGGCCTGGTTGCGCTGTAGACGGCTGCAATCTGTTGTCCCTGACTCAAGTCGGTCGTGGATTCGCTCATGGCGGGCTGGCCGTTGTAGAAGGCGCAGTCCAGCTTTTCCAATGGATGTGGGACCGATGGTACGGTGCCCGAAGCCCTTGGCGGCGCGGGCTGCGATTTGACGGGGCAGTCGGCAAGCACATAAGCCAGCTTTTTGCCATTCCAGGACACGCTGGGCCAGATGTAGCTTTTGCCGGGGTCCTGTCCTGCAATGAGGCTCCAATGGCCGGTGGTCGGCGTGCCGTCTTCCAGGGGCTGCGCTTGCCCATCCGGCTCCCAACGCACCAGGCGGCAGTACAGCGGGTTGTGGTAGCTGCAAAGATTGACTATGACCCAGCTGTCATCGGGTGCGAAGCGGGCATAGATGGGAAACCAGCGTACGGCTGGTTGGGTCTGCGGCGCGGGCGCCGTCTGCGCCATCGCTGCCGCAGTCATCAGCAGTCCAAGCGCCCATGTTGTCAGTTGCTTCATGTCTGCCTTTCAGGCTTCAAAGGGAAACAGCCGCCAATCCCGCGACAGAATTTAAATGGCAATTACGGTGTGCTTGATTTGACCCGCGCCGCCACTTCCCGCCCCAGCTCAATCACAGCCATCGCGTAGTAGCTGCTCCAGTTGTAGCGCGTGATGGCGTAGAAGTTTTCGGTGCCGGCCACGTATTGCGGGGCGTCCTGGCCGTTGAGCAGTTCGATCAGCGCGAGCGGGCCGGGGTGTTGCAGAGCAGGGCCTTCGAGCACCGCGCCTTTGGCGCTGAAGCTGGCGACGCTGAAGGTCGGCAGGATGTCAGGCGCCATCAGCGCGTCCATGTCGAGGCGGCTTTTGTCGAAGCTGACCGGGTAATGCGTGGGCATGCCCGGCTGCCAGTTGAAGGCCTTGAAGTAGCTTGCGACGGAGCCGATCACGTCGGCGGGGCTGTTCCAGAGGTCGATGTTGTCGTCGCCGTCGAAATCGACGGCGTACTTGACCCAGCTCGAGGGCATGAACTGCGGCATGCCCATGGCGCCGGCAAAGCTGCCGCGCGCGTCAAAGGGGCTGGCTTCGCGCCGGCTCTGCAGTGTCAGGAACTGTTCGATCTCGCCCTTGAAGAACTCGCTGCGCTCCCTGGCGCGCGGATGATTGGCGGGGAAGTCGAAAGCCAGCGTGGTGAGTGCGTCCATCACGCGGAAGCTGCCTGTGTCACGGCCGTAAATGGTTTCCACGCCGATGATGCCGACGATGATCTCGGCGGGCACGCCGTATTCCTTTTCGGCGCGCTCCAGGGTCTGCTGGTTTTCCAGCCAGAAGCGGCGGCCGGCTTCAATGCGCACCGGGTCTATGAAACGGCTGCGGTAAACGCGCCAGTTCTTGACGAAAGCCTTGGTGGGCGGCTGCATCAGGCGCACGACGGTGGCGTTGTAGCGCGACTGGCCGATGGCGTCGCGCACCCAGTCGGGGTCCAGGTCGCGGCGCGCGGCCATGTCGTCGGCGAACTGCATGGCCTCGGGCCGCGTCGAATACAAGGGCCCCTGGGTTTGCGCGGCGTTGCCCGAGACTTTTTTCCGGGCGGGCTGGGTGTCTCCGGCCCAGGCGGAGCAGGCCAGGGCCGCCGTCAGCAAAAGGGCAAGTCCGGAGCGGTGAAGGGGCATGGCGCGGCGATCAGGTAGAGGGGTAAAGCAAGCCCGATTTTAAGCAGGCCAGCTCAGCCGGCTGAACTCTTCCCTGAGCGCATGCAGCTGCGGCGCCGTTTTGCCCGCGGCGTAACGTTGCTGCTCCAGGCGCAGCAGCCAGTCGGCCAGGGCCTGGGCGGTGCTGCCCGGCTGCTGGYCGTAGCGGGCCAGCACCTCCTGTGCGAGCTGGCGCGGCGAGCTGGCCGGCGTGCTCGGAATGCCGGCCTTGTCCAGCCGCTTGCGCGCGCGGGCCAGCAGGCGCACCCAGGGGTCGTGCTGGGCGCGGTCCCACAAGGTCCAACCGGCGCCCAGCAGCGCGGCTGCCACGATGATGGCGATCAGGACATAGCTCAAGTCTTCCCAGCTGGGCGACTCAAAGCCCAGGTTTTTCAGCAGGTCGAGCTGCCGGCCCTCGGTGTAGTTGAGCACCCACTGGTTCCAGTTGTTGTTGGCCGCTTCCCAGAACAGGCGTAACTGGGTCGTGAACGTCGGGCTGAAGGAACCCAGGGCCCGCGCGACCGCGCCTTGCGGCACCACCAGCCGCTCGAACTCACCGATCCGCGCGGGCGCGACCACCGAGGTCGGGTCCACGCGCATCCAGCCGCGGCCCGACTGCCAGACCTCGGCCCAGGCGTGGGCACTGCTTTGGCGCACCACCCAGAAACCGTCGACGCTGTTGAGCTCCCCGCCCTGGTAGCCGGTGACGATGCGTGCCGGGACGTCCATGGCGCGCATCAGGATGACGAAGGCCGAGGCGATGTGTTCGCAAAAGCCCTGCTTGCGGTCGAACCAGAATTCGTCGGCCGTGTGCTGGCCGTAAACACCGGGCTCCAGCGTGTAGGTGTAGCCGCCCGTGCGCAGGCGTTCCAGCACCACCTCCACCAGCCGGGCGGTGTCCGCGCCTCGCAGGCGCGGGTCGCCGCGTATTTCGCGGGCCAGCGCCAGGGTGCGGGGATTGAATCCGGATGGCAGGTCCCTGAACTCCTGCAGGCCCGGCACGGATTGCAGCGGGCCGTGCTGGAAGGCGGGGTAGCTCTGGGCCTTGTAGCGTATGAGGTCGGTGAAGGGACGGTTGGCCAGCCATTGAAGGTCGGGCTGCATGGCGCTTTGGTAGCCGGCCGGCAGCGCGGGGCTTTGCACCGCCGCTTCCATCACGAACAGCCAGGGGCGGTTGGTGGGCTCCAGCGTGACTTCGTAGTTGAGCGGTTCGCCCGAGACCGCCAGGTCGGCCGTCACGCCGTAGCGCACCGCCGTGTTCAGGCGCGCGGGCCGCCACTCGATGCCGTCGAAACTGGACAGCACCGGGCCGCGAAAATACATGTCCTGCTTGCGCGGCGGCGCGCCCTCGAACTTGATGCGCAGGGCCACGCTTTCATCGAGCGCCAGTTTTGCGATGGTGCCCACCTGCATGCTGGAGCTCAGGCCGCTGCGCCCCGTCATGGCGTCGCCGGGCACGCCCCACAAGGGCGCCAGCCGCGGGAACAGCATGAACAGCACCAGCATGATGGGCGTGCCCAGCAGTGCCATCCAGCCGGCGGTTTTTGCGGCTTGGGCCAGCGGCGGCCTGCCGACCGGCATGTGTGCGTTGACCAGCATGGTCAGCAGGCCCAGCAGGCCCACCAGCATGCTGAAGGCCGTCAGCAGGGACTGCGAGTAGAAGAAATTGCTCAGCATGCAAAAGAAGCCGAGGAAAAACACCACAAAGGCATCGCGCCGCGCGCGCAGTTCCAGTGTCTTGAGCGTCAACAGCACCACCAGCATGGTCACGCCCGCGTCGCGGCCCAGCAGCGAGCGATGCGTGATCCATGTCGCGATGATGGTGAGAGCCAGCAGCATCAGCAGCCAGTACTTGCCCGGCAGCGGCCGCGCCAGCACGGCCAGCCGGCCGCGCCAGAGCAGCACGGCGGCTGCCAGGGCGCTGCACCAGAGGGGTAGTTCGTTGACCTGCGGTAGCAGGATCCAGGCTATGACGGCCAGGAGGAACAGGGTGTCGCGGGCGTCGCGAGGGAGGGATTTTAGGCGGCTCAGCATGGGAGTTCTGTTTTCTCTGCTGAGGGCTGCTGGCCGGGGGTAGCCCGGCGGCTACTCACTTTTCTTTTGCTTCSCCAAAAKAAAAKTAAGCAAAAGAAAAGGCGACCCTGGTTGCTGCGTCCCTGCGCTTCGCTACGGGCAACCTGCGGTGCTCGGTCCAGACGGGGTCTCGCTAAACTCGCTTCGCTCAGACAACGCGATCCCTGATCCGTCTGGACCTCCGCTCCTCGGCGCATCCACAAGGGGTGGGGAAGGAATACCAAATCCAAATACTGAAAA
>NZ_JBFUBY010000020.1:0-26696 GCF_056405515.1 Polaromonas sp. P1_G2 | reverse complement strand
CCCTTACCTCGACAAGCTGCCGGTGCTGAGTTTGCAGAGCGAACAACTCTCGCGCTACAAGTTAAGGCGCTCGCAGCGCGACGAGCACTTCTGCACCTCGGAAGTGGCGGCTTTGTGCCTGGCGCTGGCTGGGGAGGTCCATGTGGCCGAGACGCTGGAGGCTTACCTTGATGTGTTCACCAACCACTACCTAAAGGCCAAGCAGCAGCAGCCGCTGGATCTGGAAGATGCGGCGCACCAGCGACTGCGCGGCCTGCGTTTGCCTGGCTAGCGCCCTGGTGCCGCATAGTTCACACTGTCACAAAAAACAACCCAATACCTGGCCATGAACCGACTCCCATATTTGCGCAAGCGGCCTTCGGCAGCGGATGAAAGCGAAGGCCTGGGCTGGCGGCTATTGGCCGCGCTGGTAGCCGTGCCGGTTTTTGAGGCTTCGCTGCTCCTTGGCATGTACTTGGTGTATCCGTCGCGCGGCATGGCCTATGTGTTCTTGTCGATTCCGCTGTGGGTGCATGGGGTGTATCTGGGGGCAGCCTCCCTCACAGGGTTGCTGTTTGGTTTCAAAGGCATCACCAGCCTGCTAGGCCATCTGTTCTTCACGCACCATGAAAACGAAAGAAACCGACTGGTGACGGCCTTGCTGTGGGGTGGGCTGCTAGGCCTGATTTTTGTGGCCTCGCACTTTGCCGCGTAGCAGCCACCGCCGCTGAGCCGGGAAGACGCAGCGCACCAGCGTTTGCGCGGCTTACGTTTGTAGACAAGTCTCGGGGCGCGGGCACTGGCAGCCAAGCGCTTGCCCGGCGCACAATGGTTGCCCTTCGAAAGGGTCATGCCCATGGTGAACGAAACCTCTCCTTCATTTCGAACGATCTGCTGGCAGCCCACGTGGAACCCTGCTTCGCCGGGCCTGGGGCTGGAGCATTTGCTGCTGGCGCAGGGCCAGGCCGACAGCGTGGTGCTGGCGGTCGATGAAGATGACGAGCCCTTCCGCCTGGCCTACAGGCTTTACTGGGACGAGGCCTGGCAGCTTCGCAGTGCTGACTTCTTTCTGGCCAAAGCCGGCATCAACCGGCTGCTGAGTCTGCGCACGGACGGCAAGGGCCATTGGCAGGATGGCGAGGGCCGGCCGCTGGCTGATCTGGACGGATGCCTGGACATCGACATCTGGCCCACGCCTTTTACCAACAGCTTTCCCATTCTTCGCGAGCCCCTGGCGGTGGGGGAGCGGCGCAGCTTTCGCATGGCCTGGGTGCTGGGGACGGAATTGACGGTGAAGCCACAGCCACAGGCCTACACGCGCGTGCGCGACAGGCTCTACCTTTTCGAGAACCTGGATGGGAGCGGCTTCAAGGCTGAGCTGCCGGTGGATAAAGACGGCATCGTGCTGGACTATCCGGAGCTGTTCCGGCGCGTGAAGGCCTGAAGTCCTGAAACAGGCGCTCGCGCTTGCACCCGGGCGCGCGAGCCGGCAGGCCCGCTTGTCCCCGCGCCTGAAATCATCCGCTTACTGGCAGCCGCCTTGATCCAATGAACAGGTGGAGCGGAGAATCGTGCCGGCGCCAAAGTCCAGCGGCGCCTTCATCTTCTGCAAGTCGGCCAGGGAGCGAAGCAGTGTATTGCCGGCCGGCAGTGACTTTTCTTCACGGCTGCCGCCATTGGCCAGGTCACCTTCTGCCGCGGCGATGACGCTGGTCAGCCGCGAAGCATCGGAGCCGGCAAGGCTTCCTGCAGCAGCTGCGGGTGCCACCGGCGGTGGCGGCGGCTGGACGATGGTGCCGGTGGTGGCGATGGTGACGCCTCCTGTCAGGGTGCCCAGGAAGCTGATGTTGCCGCCGCCGGTGCTGGTCACATTAACGCCGGGTGACACGGTCACGTTGTCGCCGTAGCTTTGCGCGCCGGTGGTTTTGACGTTGCCGCCCAGGCTGGTGGTACCGCCGGCGTTGGTGGTCAGCGAGGTCAGCGCGGTGCTTGCCCCGACAGTGCCGCCAAAGCTGGTGGCACCCGTCGTGTTCACCGTCAATGTCTGCGGGCCGTTGACGGTGCTGGCAAAGCCGATGGCGCCGCCGCCGGTACTGGCCAACACCGCGTTACCCGTCAGGGTGAGGGGGTCGCCGTAACTCTGGGCGCCGGTGGTGGTGACGTTGGCTCCGATGGAGGTGGTACCTGCCGCATTTGTCGCCAGGGACGCCACGTTGACGGCGCCGCCGAGGGTGGTGGCGCCGCTGCTGTTGATCGTCAAAGCCTGTGCGCCGCCCACCGTGCCGGTGAGGTTGACGCTGCCAGCGGCAAGCGTGGTGGCCGCACCCAGGGTGACAGGGCCGTTGTAGGTTTGCGCGCCGGTACTGGTGAGGGTGCCGGAGAGGGTTGTGCCCGCCCCGCCGTCGGTGATGGTGCCGGTGACACTGCCGCCGTTGCCGGCGATGGTGTTGGCCACGGCCGCCCCTTGCAGGTTGGCAACGCCGCTGTAGGCAATGCCTGCGTCGGCCGTGCCGCTGTTGGCGCCGGTGAGGCTGAACGCCGCACTGGTGAGGGTGGTGTTGGCGCCGTTGCCTATGAAGGCTTCAATGCCGCTGGTGCCTGCCGAGCCCGTGGCCACGCCGGTTTGCGTGTTGATGGCCACAAGCCCTGTTTTCGCGCTCAGGTCAACCGTGTCCACCGAGGCCGTTGCGCCGCCTGCAACCGTTCCGGCAACAGAGCCCGCATCGGCAAAGGTGAAGGTGTCGGCGCCTGTGCCGCCCGAGAGGTTGCTGATGGCGCTGAAGCCGGTGCTCGTATTGAGCGTACCCGTATCGGTGCCCGTGACGGCCCAGGCGTTGGTGCCGTCGGTGGTGGCCAGTGTGTTGGTGCCGCCGCCGCCTGCAATGGTGCCGTTGAAAGTGGGCACCGAGGCTGCAAGGGTGAAGGTGTCATTGGCCGAGCCGCCGGTCAAGGTGTTGATGCCGGTAAAGGTAAGCCCGTCGCCATTGCCGGCGTTTGCGCCCGTCAGGGTGTAGGACGCAGCGGTGTTGCGGCCGGTGAGCGTATTGGTGCCCGCGCCGCCGGAAACGGTTGCGCTGAAGGCGGGCGCACTGCTGAAGTCGAAGCTGTCGGCGTTGCTGCCACCGCTGATGGTGGTGCCTGCGGTGGACGCAATGGCGGCCGTGGTAGTAAACGCGCCGGCGGTTGAGCCACCAATGCCGAGTGCTACCGTGCCACCCGCCCCGTTGGCGCTGACGGCAGCGCCCAGGGTGATGTTTTTGCCTGCACTCATGGCCACGTTGCCGAGCGTTGCCGTTACCGTGCCGCCCGCGGCGGAAGTGATGTCGCCGTTTGCGCCCAGGGCGGTCAGCGAGACGCCGGTGGCGCCTTGCACGGCGTTGGCGCCGATGGCCAGGGTGCCGCCGCTGGTCTGAATGCCCACAGTGCCCGAAGTTGCGGTCACGGGGCCAGCCAGGGACAACCCGGAAGCGCTGTCGACCACTGTCACGGCAGATCCGGAAATCGGGCCGAGCGAAGCAATGGCATTGCCGGCGTTGCCGAGATTGAACTGCCCGGTCGCTGTGCCGCGCACCACCGCGGCCGTGAGCGCGCCGGTCTGCGTCAGGGCGCCACTCGTGGTGACGTCAAGCGTTCCATTCAAGGTGGTGGTGGGCAGCGACACGGCCGTGGGGCCGCCGGCAATGGTCAGGTTGTTGAGGTTGCTGATGGCGCCGCCAAAGCTGAGGGGCCCGGTGTTGGTGGTGGTCAAAGACTCGGTGCCGCCGGTGCCGGCCACGGTAGAGCCAAAGTTGATGGCGCCTGAGCCGGTGCTGACCGATGAGGTCCCCGCCAGGGTGGTGGTGCCGCCAACGATGAAGAGGCTGTTGGTGGTGGCGTAGCTGCCGTTCAGGGTGACGTTGTCGCCGTAGTTCTGTAGCCCGGTGGTCGTGACATTGCCCAGGCTTGTCGTGCCGCCGGCGTCCGTCACCAATGAGGCAATGTTGACCGCGCCATTGAAGGCCGTGGCCCCGGTGCTGTTGACGGTAAGGGTGTTGGCACCGCTAACGGCGCCGTTGACGGTGACATTGCTGCCGGCCAGGACGGCGTCGTTGGTCAGCGTGACCGCGCCGTATGTCTGTGCGCCGGTGGTGAAGACGCCACCGCCCAGGCTGGCGGTGCCCGTGCCCGCCACGGACGTCGCGCCGATGGCGGCCGTGGTGACCAGTGCACCGTTGTTCACGACGACAGCAGTGCCACCGCCCAGGTTCTGCGATGCCGCGCCGGTGTTCAGCGTGGCGCCGCCGGCAATCGTGATGGCGGCTCCGGCGCCTGTGAGCCGGTTGGCCGTGTTGCCCAGCGTCAGCGTGCCGGAATTGACGTTGACGGTTGTCACGGCGGCGGTGCCGTTCAAGGTGGACGCCAGCGTGCTGTTCAGCGTGCCGGTGCCAAGGGCGGAGCCCAGGGCCACGGTGCCGCCGTTCATGTTGTAGGTAGTGGCCTGCAGCGTACCGGTTCCCGTCAACGTGCCGTTGATGCCCGCGGTGAGGACGGTGTCGCTGAAGCCGTTCAGGTCCATCGTGCCGCCGGTGGCAATCGTCACGCCGGCCGTGTTGGCGAGGACATTAGCCGCGCCGAGGCGCAGTGTGCCGGTGTTGTTGATGGCGATGGCCGAGGACGCGTTGGTGCCGGTGACCTGGAGTGTGCCGGCATTCACGGTGGTGCTGCCGGTATACGAGCTGTTGCCGGACAGGTTCAGCGTGCCCGTGCCGGTTTTGGTCAGCCCACCGGTTCCCGAAGCAACACCGGAGAAGATGGTGGAGGTGTTGTCGCCACCAGTGGTGAGGGTATTCGTACCCAGGGTCACCGCGCCGGCGCCGGCCAATGAGCCCACCGTCTCGGCGCCCGTCAGTGCCAGCGTCGCGCCTGCGGCAACCGTCGTCGCGGCATTGTTAGCCAGGGCATTCCCGGCCACGCTCAGCGTGCCCGCGCTGACCGTTGTGGTGCCGGTGTAGCTGTTGTTACCCGAGAGTGTCGTGGTGCCCGCGCCCGTCTTGGTCACGTTGCCGCTGCCGCTGACGGCGCCGGACATGACCAGCGTGTCGCCGCCCGCGGTAGTCGCCAGTGTGGCGTCGCCGATCAGGTTGACCGCGCCGGTCATGGTGCCGGTCGTGCCGCGGATGGTGCCGCCGTTGACGCTGACGCTGTTGGCCATGTTCGTGCCGCCAATGAGCACCAGCGTGTTGGATCCGACATCGATCGCGCCAGTGCCCGCGCCGGTGTGATTCCAGACAGTGAAGACGCTGCCGGCACCGATGGTGGTACCGCCGCTGTAGGTGTTGGCGTTGGCGACCATGACGTTGCCGGCCGTCGTCACCTGGTTGGCCCCGCTGATCCTGCCGTAGACGTCCAGGCCGGTGCCGGCGCCGGACAGTGTGGCGTTGCCGGTCAAGGCCACGTTGCCGTTGATCCGACCCGTCCCCGAGGTGTTGCCCAAGGTGCTGCCGCCCGCTGCGGAAATGTTGTTGCTCACCACCGCACCATCGTTCACGAGCAGCGATCCGGTCATGGTGATCGCGCCGCTGCCGACGCCGGCGGCTGGGCCGCTGATGACCAGGCTGCCGGCGTTGACGTTGACGGCACCGCTGTTGGTGTTGTTGGCTGTGAGCGTGAGAGCGCCCGTTCCAACCTTGTTCAAGGCGCCTGCGCCTGAGACGATGCCTGACAGCGTCGTCGAGGTGTTGTCGCCGCCCGCGGTCAGCGCACCGCCGAGAACGACGTTACCCGCACCCGCGATCGAGCCCACCGTCTCGCTGCCCGCGAGGYTCAGCGTCGCGCCTGCAGCCACTGTGGTGGCCGCCGTGTCCGACAGCGACGAGCCGTTCACGCTGAGCGTGCCGGCGCTGACCGCCGTCGCGCCCGTGAAGGTGTTGGCACCCGAGAGGGTCATGGTGCCTGCGCCGAGTTTGGTGAGGCCGCCCGTGCCGGAGGCAATGCCGGAGTAAGTGGTGGAGGTGTTGTCGCCACCGGTGGTGAGGGTGTTCGCGCCCAGGGTTACCGTGCCGGCGCCGGCCAATGAGCCCACCGTCTCGGCGCCCGCCAGTGTCAGCGTCGCGCCCGCGGCAACCGTCGTCGCGGCATTGTCAGCCAGGGCATTCCCGGCCACGCTCAGCGTGCCCGCGCTGACCGTTGTGGTGCCGGTGTAGGTGTTGCTACCCGTGAGTGCCGTGGCGCCCGCACCCGTCTTGGTCACATTGCCGCTGCCGCTGATAACGCCGGACATGACCAGCGAGTTGCCGCCCGCGGTGGTGGCCAGCGTCGCGTCGCCGATCAGGTTGACCGCGCCGGTCATGATGCCGTTCGTGGCGCGAATCGTGCCGCCGTTGACGCTGGCGCTATTGGCCACCGTCACGCCTTCCACGCTCAGGGTGTTCGCGCCGACTGCGATAGCACCCGTGCCGGCGGCCGTGGCGTTGCCCAGCGTGAGCTGGCCGTTGCTGATGGTGGTGCCGCCGCTGTAATTGGATGCACCAGCCAGGGTTTGATTGCCCGTGCCCTGCTTGATCAAGCTACCGGGGCCAGAGATGGCGCCCGAGAACGTGGTCGAGCTGTTGTCGCCGCCGGTGGTGAGGGTGCTTGCGGCCAAGGTCACCGTGCCGCCAGCGCCGGCCAGCGAGCCAATGACTTCACTGTTATTCAGTTGTAGCGTTCCGGCGTTCACGACGACAGCGCCCGCGTTATTGATGGCGTTACCGCCATTCAACTGAAGCGTGCCGCTGTTGATGGTGGTCGCACCGGTGTAGGTGTTGGCACCCGAGAGCGTCACGTTCCCGGCGTCGACCTTGGTAACGGTGCCTGTACCCGTCGTAATAGCCGACCCAATCTGGATATTGGCGTTGCCACCTAGAGTCAGCGCGGTGTTGGTTCCCGTGATGCCGCCGTTAATGCTCAACGTGCTGGAATCCGAATTGATGCTGCTCGCTCCCGCCAAGGTGATCGCGCCCGTCAAGGTGTTGGCGCCGGCGACGTTGCGGATAGCGCCTGTGTTGCTGATGCCGGTGCCGGTGGCTGTGATGGCCTCGCCTACCGTGATGCCGCCCTGCAGCTGCAGCGCGGCGCCGGAAGCAATGGTGGTGGCGCCGCCCGTGGTGCCAAGAGCGGTGGCGTGCTGGATGTTCAAGACACCGGCGTTGATGTTGGTAGCACCCGTGTAGGTGTTGGCGCCCGACAGCGCGACAGTACCGGAGGTGTTTTTAGTCAATGCGCCGGCACCCGCAAGGATCGCACTGACCGTGCCAGATTCAACCGTGTAGCTGCTACCGGTGAGCGTACCGCCAACGCCGGTGATAGCGCCGCTGGTGAGCGTGACATTGGCAACCTGGTCGCTGAAACCGTCGATGGCAAACGTGCCGCCATTGACGGCAATGGTGGCTGTGTTCGCCAGCACATCGCTGGCGCCGAGAGCCAGCGTGCTTCCCGTATTGACTGTGTAGGCGGTCGAGGCTTGCGTGTTGCTGGCCCGCAGCGTGCCGCCGTTGACGTTGGTCGCGCCGGTGTAGGTATTGGTTCCGGCGAGGGTCACCGTTCCGGCCCCTGTCTTGGTGAGACTTCCTACGCCAGCCGCGACACCATTGACCGTCAGGGCGTCGCCAGCCAGCGCGGCATCAACCGTGCCTGCGCCGGCGAGGGTCAGGGTCAGGTTGCCGTTCAGGGCCGCGCTTGCGCCGGTGCCCCGGACCGTGCCGTTACCCACGCTCACATTGTTGGCAACCGCGACGTTGGCGATGTTCAGGGTGTTCCCGCCGACCGCGATGGCACCCGTGCCGGCGGCCGTGGCATTGCTTAGCGTGAGCTGGCCGTTGCTGATGGTGGTGCCGCCGTTGTAGCTTGAAGCGCTCGTGAGGGTGAAGGTGCCGCCACCTTGCTTGATCACACCGCCGCCACCCGTGATGATGCCGGAGTGGGTGGTCGACGTGTTGTTGCCACCCGTCGTCAGGGTGTTTGCATTCAACACGACGACGCTGGAGAGCGAGCCCGCGAGTGAGCCGATTGTTTCGCTGTTCACCAGATTGAGCACACCAGGGCCGTTCAGAACCACGCTGCCGGCGTCATGAATCGCAAGGCCCCCCGCCACGCTCAGGACGCCGGCGTTGACGTTGGTCACGCCGGTATAGGTATTGGCACCGGAAAAGATAAGCGTGCTCGAGCCCAACTTGGTGACCCCACCCGTCCCCGTGCCGATCACCCCGCTGACCGTGGTGGTGACGCCAGTGTCGTTGAAGGTGAGGTTGTTGGTGCCGGTGATGTTGCCGGCTAGCGTGAGCGATCCGAGGGATGCGTTGGTGATGGTGGAGGCGCCACTCAGGTTGATCGCCCCGGTCAATGTTGCCGTGTCCACTCCCGCGATGCGGATTGCGCCCTGGCCCGTGTAGCCCGTGCCGGTGATGTCAAGCGCTTCCGCGCTGGTCATGTTCCCCAGACTCAGGGTTGCGCCGGAACTGACAGTCGTGCCGGCCGCGGCGCTTCCCAATGCGTTGTTGTTGTTCGCTGCAAGCGTGCCGTTGGAAACCAGCGTCGCGCCGGTATAGGTGTTGGCGCCGGACAGCGTCACGGTGCCGGTGCTCGTCTTGGTCAGGCCGCCCGTACCGGCAAGGATGGCGCTGATGCTGCCGCTTTCAACGGCAAAGCTGGTGCCGGTCAGCACGCCGCCGGCACCGGTGATGTTGCCGTTCGTGACGGTGACGGTGCCGACGGTGTCGCTGAACGCGCCCATCGCGAAGTTGCTGTTCGCGTCGATGACGACGTTGGTCGTATTCCCGATGACGTTGGAGGAGGCCAATGTGACGGTCTTGCTCGAACCCGTGTTGATGTTCAGGTTCGCTGCAGTGAGGTTTGCTCCGGCGGCCAGGCTGGTGTTGGCGAAGAGGTTGATGTCGTTCAAAGCCGTCACGGGGGCTGCCACCACATTGACAGCGGAGGCGGAGTCGGTCGAAATCGAGACGTAGTTGCCGCTCAATGCAGCATTGACCGTCACCTTGCCTGCAGCGTTGGGTGAGCCGCTGGCGATCTTGCCGGCCTCAAGCGAAATAATGCCGGTACCGGTGGAAATCGCCGCGTTGACGTTGACGTTATTGCCCGCCTGGGCAACAAAGTTCTGGTTGGTCAGGGTAACGGCGGTGTTGACGGTAATGTCATTCGTTGCCTGCAAGAGAATGGCGGCATTCAGCCCCGCCAGGTTTGAGGCCTTGATGTTTGTGGTGGCGCCGGGATTGTCTGTAAATGCTATGGTCGCGGGGGTGGCGGCGCCACCGTTGCCAACGACGATGTCCAGGGGGTCAAGCAAGAGCGTGCCCAAGTCCCCGGCCGACGCGCTCAGATCAGCACCGCCCGTGAACTCCAGCGTCTGTTTACCCGACACTTCGGCAAACCCGCCATTGCCGCTCACCGCCCCGCCCGTGGCCTTGATGTTGCCCGCATAACGCGTGGTGCCGTCGGCCCACACGATAACCTTGCCGCCGTCGCCGGTGGTTTTGGCGCTGGCGTCGATACTGGCATCGCCACTCACGAAGGTGACTTTGGCATTGCGCTCCGTCCCCTTGCCCTGGAAGTTGCCGCCCACCAGCACCGTGCCGCCGCCCGCGTCACCGCTGGCGTCGATTCTTGTTCCGTCCATCAGCCCCACGCGCTCGCCCAGCACCTTGACGGTGCCGCCGGTTTCGCCCGCCTGTGCGCCCCTGGCCTCCAGCGTGCCGCTGACCTTGACGATGCCGGAAGCTCCGCCGTCCAGCACGATGGTGCCGTTCTGGTTGGAGATGGAATTGGCGCGGATCACGCCGCTCTGGTTGATCACGGTGGAGAAGGTGTCGCCCAAGGACGAAACCAGCACCGCGGCCTTGCCGCCGTCCACCATGATGGTTCCCGTGTTCGAGGCCACCGCATCGACCGCTGCCGCGTCAACCGAAAATTTCACCAGGCCGCCGCCCGTGGGATCGACGCTGACGCGCGAGCCGGCCAGCAGCCCCACGGAGCCGCCGGGCGCCGAGATGGTGCCGTGGTTGGCAACGTTGGGAGCCGCCAGCACCACGTAGCCGCCCTGGATATTTCCGTAGTTCACGACGCTGCCGGCGGTGCCGCCGGACYGGTTGAACTGGTATTTGCCGGCCATGAAATCGGCGTTGCTCAGGTTCAGGCTGGACGCTACAAGGCCGCCCACATTCACTTGCGCGCCCGGTGCAAACACCACGCCCGCGGGGTTGAGCAGGAAGACCTGGCCGTTGGAAGTCAGGCTGCCGTAGATGGAAGAAACGTCACCGCCCCACACCCGGTTCAAGGCCACCGAAGCCGCGTTGGGCTGGATGAACTGGACCGACTGCCCCTGGCCGATGCTGAAGGCCTGCCACCCCAGCACGGCCTTGGACGTCGTCTGGTTGATCRCCATGGAGGACGCGGTAGGGGTGCTGACCGTGGCCGCTCCGGCCTCGAGCACGGCGCCCTGCGGCAGTGCCCTGGCCAGCGAAGGCAGGGTCACTGAGAGCACGGCCACCAGCAAATGCGAAAGCCAGGGCCCCGTGCGGATGCGGTAGGTTGCCCTGAGCTTTCGCGAAAGACGGACGACCACCGTACGAACGGAAAAACGGTAACGGCGAACGCGCGGGGCTTGGCAGGGGGTCATGGGTATCTCCAACGTAAGGAGTGCACTGGCTAAAAGAAAAGAAGAGAGAAAGAGAGGCTGGGGCTGGCTGCGGCTAGCTGCGGTTGGCTATGGCCTGTGCGGCTAGAACCACTTCTGGAGGGACAGCCAGAGCCGCGGTTTTTTGTCGGGCTCCATCGTGGGCACCGCGCTGCCGGTGCGCCAGGCAAGGTGGCTGCTGACCAGGTAGTCGCCCACCGTGCCCGCGGACAGGCCGATACCGGCGGAGCTGAGCGTCTGGGTAGCCGGCGTAGCGAAAGGAGAACCTGCACGGTTGAACCTGACCTTGCCCCAGTCGTAGAACACGGAGCCGAAGAGCGGGATTTTTGTGCCCAGGTCGGGCAGCTGGTGGCGGTATTCGACAGTGACGATTGCGCCGTTGTCCCCGAGTGCCTCGCCGATGGGGTAGCCGCGCACGCCGGTGGGGCCGCCCAGCGAGAACTTTTCCGCGGAGGTCAGGTTTTTGGAAGCGTACTGCCCTTGCACCGCGACATTGACACGCCCGGCTGCCGACACAAACATGGTGCGTTGCAGCTCAACGTTGACCTTGCTGAAGGACCCCGCCGTACGCAGGCCGAAGACGCTCTGGTCAAGCGCCTGGGTGGCCGCATCCATGCGTAGCGATCCGCGGGTAAGGCTCACCGCGTAGCTGCTGAATGCGTCGGAACCCATGTGGTCGATGAAATTGCCCACGACACCCAGCCGCAGGTTATGGATCCGCCTGTCGTTAGCGGTGGCGGGCGTGGTGGTCCGGTCGGCAAGGGTCTTGCGCTCGGCGGAAAGTTCGGCGTAGAGGTTGGCTGTGCGCGAGCGGATGATGGGCTGCGTGACCGAGAAGGCCAGCACGTCCACCTGGCCGCTGGCGCCGAGGGCGGCGAACTCCTTGCCCAATGTGTATTCAGCACGGGCCGCATTGACGCCCAGCCTGGTGGCGTAGCCGCCGACGGTGGTGCTGTAGCCGAGACGGTAGAGCTCCGAGCCGGAACGCTCGGAGACCTGCGCGCGCGCCGACAGCACGTCGCCGCGGCCGGTGAGGTTGTTGACGCTGGCATCGACATAAGTGCGTATGCGCCCGGCGCTGCGTGCGCCCATGTTGTCCAGCCCGACCACGGCGGCGAACTTCGGGCCCGCGGGCTTGACGCTGACGACGATGTCGGCCTCGCCCTCGGCGGCGCCCGGCTCAACCGTGGCGGTGGCTTCAATGCCGGCAAGGTCGCGCAGCAGCAGAACGGGTTTTTCGAGCTGGTCGACGGTGATCAGGCTGCCCGGTACCAGCTGTGTCTGCACGATTTGCGTGGCCAGTGCTTCCGAAACGCCGGAACCTTCCATGACGACCCGCGCCTTGCCCAGGCGGGCTTCCAGCACCTGGATCAGCACCGTGCCGCCGGACTCTGAAAATTTTTGCGCCGGCAGGTAGGCTTCCGTCAGCAGGTAGCCATGCTCACGGTAGTAGCGCCGAACCGCGGCTGCCGCTTCGAACAGGCCTTCCATGCCGGTCTGCTTGCCGACAAACGGGGCGACTATGCCGGCCAGCTGTGCCTCGTTAAAAACGGTGTTGCCCTGAAAGCGGAAGGCTGCGGGGGTGAGCTGCACGCTCCTGTCGAATCCCGTGGCGGCCGGCGCTTGAGGCACGGCTACCGGAGCAGTGCCCCCGGTGGCGGGAACGGTGGGAATCTGCCGGTTGGGTTCCAGCAGGGTCCCGGCGTCGGGGCGAAGCTGTTGTGCGACTGCAGGCAGGACGTAGAGGGAAGAGACCAGAACAAGCAGTGTTCTGTGGCGGGTTTTGGGGCTGCGCAACAACATTTTCTCTTTCGTACGGAGTGCCGTGGGATCAGAAGAAAGCACTAATCAAGGGCTTCCGATGAGGGTTAAACCCTATCTAAACGTACTATATGTTTCAAAATGTATTTCAGCAATCCCATGATCGTGGGACATACCGTTTCTGCACAACTGTGGCGGGCCGCACTGATTTCCCTCTGAAACGACGTCCTCCGGCTCCAGGAAAACCTGGAAATTGCCCTCGCGCCAAGCCTTACTTCGGCCCTCATTATTTGTATCAATTTGTATCTTCAATCCAACGCCCCGGTGTAATACATTCCATGGCTTCGCCTACCGGACTGACTGCCCATGCGCCCGCTCTCCCTTTCCCCCTCCCAGCCGTTTTGCACCACGCTTGCCGCCGTCGCCCTCGGCTTGCTGCCGCTGGCCGCCGCGCATGCCCTGACCCCGGCTGAACAGCCCTATGTGGGTGAATACAGCCAGAACTCGGTCGATTCGCGTGCGCAGCTGGTGCTGTTGGACGACAACACCTTTTGTTTTGGCTTCAGGGGCGGCTCGATGAACATGCTGGCCGGTGGGCGCTGGCAGGCCGAGGGAAACGGTGTGCGCCTGCAAGAGGTACGGCTGAACGGCGCGGTCTTCCCCGTCTTCCCAATCCCTGGCCGGCCGGTGGCAGGCCAGAAAGAGGGCGTGGAGTTTGACTTTCATGGCCATTCGCTGTCTCGCGCGGTGTCGGTCGCGTTTGCCACGGGCAGCGACGAGGCCTTGCCCACCAGCTTGCGCCGGCTCTTCAAGGACGGCCATAAGGGCTGGTCTTCAAGCTACAAGCTGCCGCCGATGCCGGCGGCGCAGGTGCGCTACTTTTACATCGGCGACGCGGAGGTGGATGCCAACGGAGAGCCCAGGCGGCTGCGCGTGGTGCAGTACCGGCGCGGTGATGCGAACACGCTGCGCGTGGGCTACGACCCCGCCTTTGGCAGCCCGCCGCTGAACATGTCGGCCACGCTGAAAGACGATGTGCTGTTTATGGACGGCAGCCGCTTTGGCGAGCGCAAGGAGGTGCCGGAAAAAGCCCTGGAAAAAATACGCTCAGCCTGTAAACGCCCGCTGCAGGCCGAAGCCAGGCGCCCCGCGGAAGGGGGCGGCGAAGAAGCAAGCGCGGCGGCCGGAAGCTCGACGTCGGTGAAACCGCCGCCGCTGGTGCCGCTGAAAACCTTTTACCTGCCGCTGGCGGCGATACAGGACACGCCTTACTTTCTGGACGGGGACAAGTAGACGGGCAACCCTGCCCTACTTGAAGCGCTCCACCCCAAAGTCCGTCACAACCCGGCTTGCTGGATCATGCCGGCAACAAAGTCGATGAACGCTCTTACCTTGGCCGGCACGTGGTTCCGGCTGGGGTAGTAGACGTAAAGGGGGAAGGTCTCGCCAGGCCAGTCCGCCAGGACCGGCTCCAGTGTGCCCGCACGCAGGTGCGTGTCGATCCCGAGGTCGATGACCTGGGCGATCCCGTAGCCCGCAAGGCAGGCCCCAATTTTGGTTCCGGCATCCGTGACGGTCAGGTTCCCGGTCACGGCCACTTTGACCTTCTCATTGCCGCGCCAGAACTCCCAGTCGAAGGGCCTGCCGGTAGCCGGGTCGATGGCCTGGATGCATTCATGGCCGTCATTGACCAGGTCCTTCGGCGACTTCGGCCGGCCGCGTTGGTCCAGGTAGGACGGCGCGGCGACAGTCAGGACGCGCGGACTGTAGAGCCTGCGGCAGACCAGGCTTGAAACGGATGGCGGCCCAAACCGTATCGCGAGATCAAAACCGTCGCTCACCAGGTCCGAGAGATCGTTCCGGGTCTCCAGCTTCAATTGAAGAGCCGGGTGGTCCTTCAGGAACCGGGCCAGCTCGGGTGCCAGCACAAGGCGGGCGAACGCAGCATCGCAGGCCACACGGAGTGTTCCGTTGACGGCCGAGGTCTCGCCCGAGGCGCCGGCAGCCGCCTCTTCAATCCCCTGGAGCAAGGGCAGCACCTTTGACAACAAGGCATGCCCTGCGTCGGTCACTTCAACGTGCCGGCTGGTGCGCTGCAAAAGCTTCGCGCTCAGGCGGTCCTCCAATCGCTGGACAGCGCGGCTCACCGCGGGCTGGGTTTTGCCGAGGCGGGATGCGGCACGGCCAAAGCTTTTTGATTCGGCTACGGCAGCAAGGGCAAGCAAGCCACTCACCAATCCTCCATCGAGGTCTTCCATGATCTATGTGTTCCTGTAATGGCAGCGATAAGCGATTCGCAGTAGCCGGCGACGAGGGAATTCTTCACTATACGGGTCTTTCAATGATGGAAGAAAGCCAGCAATGACCATGACCCAGACCCACGCCGTAGTCGCTTTGATCGAGGACTATTTCAACTTGGCTTATGAGCCGAAGAGCCGCGACTTCAACAAGGTCTTTCACCCGAGCTGTCTTGTCCAGTGGCTTCATGAAGGCCAGCTGAAAACCCTGTCGTCGCCGGACTATGCGGCGCTCATCCACGGGAGGCCGAGTCCCCAATCCACCGGCGCGCCCAAGGATGAGGCGATCCTCTCCATGGAGAACATCTCGGACAGCCTTTCAACGGCAACGGTGAGGGTGCGGATTGGAAAGACACTGTTCAATGATCACTTCGTCATGCACAAGGTGGAGGGCCGCTGGCTGATAAGCACCAAAGCGTCCTTCATCGCGCGTACGTTCGACTGAAGCGCGGAGCTGCGGATGCGCAAGGCCAGGGAAGACACCGCGATGGATGGCACACCGTCGTCGAGTGGAAAGGCAGGCTTTGCCGGAAATGCCGGCAGGCTCCAGCGGACCGGGGCGGGACAGAACTTCGTCAGGTTCACCCTGGGAGAGACGACGGTCATCGCCCTGCGGGACGGCTACGTGGACATGCCCACCACGCGCCTTCGCAAGCCCGACGGGCAGCCGTTCCAGGGAGATCTGCCGCCATCGATCCCGCTGGTGGACGGGAAGCTTCGGCTGTCCGTGAATGCCTTCCTGATCATCGACGGCGAAAACCACATCCTGGTCGACACCGGTGCGGCGGACTCCTGGGAGCCGACGATGGGCGGGCTGCTCCAGTCCATGCAAGAGGCGGGCGTTGATCCCCGCCTGGTGGACACCGTGGCGATTACCCATACACATGAGGACCACGTGAACGGGCTGGTGGCGGCTGACGGCTCGAACGCCTTCCCCAAGCTCAAGCGGCTGTTGATCCCCTCGCAGGCGATACCCCTTTTCGACGGGATAGACCGGCTTGCGCGGTTTCGGAACCTGCGCGTCGCCATCGGCGATGGGTTCAGGATCGGGCGGTCGGTGACGGCGGTGAGCGCGTTGGGCCACGAGCTCGGGCACACAGCCTATGAGGTGAAAAGCGGCGGCAGCACTTTGCTGGTTTGGGGAGATACCGTCCACGTCCCTGCGGCGCAGTTCGACCGGCCCGAGCTGGCCTGGGAGTTTGATGCCGACCAGGACAAGGCGCGCGCATCCAGGTTGCGCCTCTTGCAGCGTTCGGCCAATCCCGGCCACTTCATCGCCGGCGCCCACCTGGAGTTCCCAGGCATCGGATACGTCACAAGGCAAGCCGGCGGGTATCGGTTCACGCCCGTCTGATGAACTGGTGCCTGCGGGCCGGTTCCCGGTTCTGTTGTCACGAACCTGGCTGAGCACTGTTGCGCGCGGCCACCTTCATCGCTTGCGCCCGCGCCCCGCGCCGGGCTTGCCGGTCCACGCCCCCAGGAAAAACATCGAAAAAAGCGGCAGCGCGGCCGTGGCGGACGGGTCGTGTCTGGGCGAGCGGGGGCTTGCTTCGGCGCGGGCAAGGGCTGCGGGCTTCGCGGCTGGGAACGGTGCGGCGTAAGGACGGGCTTGGCGTTTAGTCATCTTGGTGTGTGCGGTTTTGAAAACGGGAAGCAGAGGCGCCGATGGTGGGCGCTTGCTGTCGCCGCGATGTCGCGATGCGTGCTTCCACACCGCATCCCGGCCGCGACATCTCCGCGACAGCGGCGCGGCACAGTGCGTCCAGCCTGGCGGTCCGCCGGCGCCTTTTTTCCAAAAACCGTCCAAGAGGAATTTCCTATGAAGCGCAAATCTGTTGTTGTTCCCGCCGGTGTGGTGTTGCTGYCGGCGCTCATGGGCGCCACGGGCGCGTACGCGCAGCCCAAGCCCGAGCCGGGAGCCTCACCCTGGGGCCTGGGCCTCGGTGTGGCGGCCAGGACCGACATCTACGCGGGGGAAAGCGCCAAGCTGCGCGCGGTGCCGCTGGTCAGTTACCAGGGCGAGAAGTTCTTCTGGCGCGGCATCAGCGGCGGTTACCACCTGCTCAGCCGCGACGGTTTCACATTTGACGCCACGCTGGGCGCCCGGCTGGCCGGCATCAAGAAAGACGATTTCGGCGTGGCCGAGCTTGCGGCCCGGGGCATCAACCGCAACCTGCTGGAAGACCGCGACAGCGGCCTGGACCTGGGGATTGCCGGGTCCTTCAAGGGGCAGATGGGCGTGGTGGAGCTGGCGCTGAAGGCCGATGTGTCGGGCGCGAGCAAAGGCTACGAGGCGTCCGCCAAATACGGTTATCCGCTGCAGTGGGGGTCGACCACGATCACGCCCAACATCGCGGTCAGCCATTACTCGGCCAAACTGGCCAACTATTACTACGGGACGCTGGACACGGAAGTCGCACGCGGTGTGGTGAACTACAAGCCGGGCAGCGCGGTGATCCCGCGTGTCGGTGTGGAGGTGATGCGGCCCTTCGCCGACAAGTGGATTCTGGCGGGCGGCCTGTCTTACAGCGCGCTGCCGAGCAAAATCCGCAACAGCCCCTTGGTGGACAGGGACGCAAATGGGGTAACTTCGGTTTTTGTCGGGGTCTCCCGGAAATTCTGACACCCGCCGCGCAGCGCACCACCGCGCGAAAGAACCAAGATGGACATGATTGAAGGCCCGCTAAGCATCCTGATCGTCGAGGACAACGCGCCCATGGCGGCGAACATCTACGACTACCTGGAAGCCTGCGGCCACAAGCCCGACGCCGCGCCCGACGGCAAATCCGGCCTGGGCATGGTGCAGGCGAACCACTACGACGCGATCGTGCTGGACTGGATGATGCCGCGCATGGACGGCCTGACCATGCTCACGCAGCTGCGGGATGAACTCAAGTCCAGGACGCCGGTGATCATGCTGACGGCCAAGGACCAGCTGGACAGCAAGCTGCAGGGTTTTGAAGCCGGGGCCGACGACTACCTCGTCAAACCCATCGCGCTGCCTGAACTGGAAATGCGGCTGCGCGTGCTGGTGACGCGCAGCCATGCGGCGCAGGCGCCGGGGCAGGTGCTGGAGGTCGGCGACCTGCGCTTCAACCTGCAGTCGCTGGTCGTGACCCGGGGAGACCGCGAGCTGTCGCTGTCACCCATCAAGCGGCAGATACTGGAGGTGCTGATGCGCCGCTCGCCGCACATCGTGAGCCGCGAACACCTGGAGTCTCAGATCTGGGGCGAGCGCACGCTGGACAAAGACATCCTGAGGTCGCACATGCACCTGCTGCGCAAAGAGGTCGATGGCGAGGGCGCGCCGAAAATCCTGCACACCGTGCTCGGGCAGGGCTACAGCTTGCGGGTGCAGGATGGCGAATAAACCGCGCATGTTCGACCTGCACTGGCGCATCAGCGCGCTGTTTGTCGCGTTCGGGGTGCTGCTGGCTTTGGGCGTCACTGTGTCGGTCGGCTTCGGCCAGGTGATGATCACCCACCCGGTGTGGGAGCAGATACTGCGCTCGACCACCCAGCACTACATCGCCGGCAGCACGGGCAACACGCCCGTGCCCTTGCCGACACAGGGCGCCTACAAGGGATGGCACCTCAAGAACGGCGCGGCCTTGCCCGCCGGCATGCCGCCCTACCTGGCCGCGCTGCCCGCCGGGTTCTACAGCGAAGAGGACCTGGACCGGTTTGACGAGTACGACTACGCGGCCCTGGTCACACCGGTCGCGGACGGCCGCGTGGTCACCGTCATCGACATGACCGACATCGAGCAGCTGCAGAACACGGTGGGCGTTGGGGGCTTGATCTTTGTGCTGGTCAACCTGGCGCTGGTCGGAGCCACGCTGCTCTGGCTTCACGGCAGCCTGCGCAAGCCGGCCAGGGCCCTGGCGCAGCGCATGGAAGCGCTGGACCCGGAGCAGCCCTCGCAGCGGCTGTCGGTCGACTACCCGCAGGCGGAGCTGCACGATATCGCGGTGCAGGCGAATCGCCACCTGGAAAGGGTGGAGCGTTTCATCGAGCGGGAACGCAGCCTGCTGGACCAGGCCAGCCACGAGTTCCGCACGCCGGTCGCGGTGATCAGCGGTGCGGTGGACGTGCTGGCGAAGCAGGGCCTTCCCGCGCAGGCCAAAGGGCCGCTGGAGCGGATTCGCGGCACGGTCGACAACCTGACCGAAACCATGGGCGCCCTGCTTTACCTGTCGCGCGAGCCGGACGGCCATGCGAGGACGGAAAGCACCCGGGTCGACCTGATCCTGCAGGAGCTGATGCAGGACCATGAGCACCTGCTGGCCTTCAAGCCCGCGCGCTTTGTGCTGGTGGAGTGCGTGAGCCTTTCCGTCAATGCGCCGGAAGCGATGCTCAGGATCGTCATTGCCAACCTTCTGAGGAACGCGGCCGAAAACACGCAGAAGGGGGAGGTTACGGTCAGCCTCACGCGGCAACGGCTGCGGGTAACCGACTCCGGCGAAGGCTTCGACGCGGTGGAGGCCGCGCGCAGCTACAGCGCGGCCTTGCAGACGTCGATGAAGCCTGGCGGCGGCCGGGGGCTGGGGCTGTTTTTGACGAAGCGGATCTGCGAGCGCTTCAAATGGTCACGGGCCATTTCGTCGGCGGTGAGCAAAGGCTCGGTGGTGGAGATCCGCTTCTAGCTTCAGGGATTCACCATGCTCAAATAAGACGCGGGGTAGCGTGGGCCGGCGGCGGCGTCGGGCGGGAAGGCCTTGTCGAGCTCGGCCAGCTCGGCGGGACTGAGCACCACATCCAGCGCGCCGATATTCTGGTCCAGGTAGGTACGGCGCTTGGTGCCGGGAATCGGGATGATGTCTTCGCCCTGGGCCAGCACCCAGGCCAGCGCCACTTGCGACGCGGTCACGCCTTTGGCCGCGGCCAGGTCCTTGACGGCATCCACCAGGGCCAGGTTGCGCTGGAAATTCTCTTCGGCAAAACGCGGCGAAGATGTGCGGCGGTAGTCGTCGGCGGGCAAGTCTTCGGGTTTGCTGAAAGCGCCGGTCAGGAAGCCGCGGCCCAGCGGCGAATAGGGGACAAGGGCCACGCCGTGCTCGCGGCAGGCGGCCAGGGCGCCGTTAGATTCCGGGTCGCGCGTCCACAGCGAATATTCACTCTGCAGCGCGGCGATGGGATGCACCTTGCAGGCGCGCGCAAGGGTGRCGGCCGAGGCTTCGGACAAGCCCAGGTAACGTACCTTGCCGGCTTTCACCAGCTCGGCCATGGCGCCGACGGTGTCTTCAATGGGCACGGTCTTGTCGACGCGGTGCTGGTAATAAAGATCGATCTGCTCAATCCCCAGGCGCTTGAGGCTGGCATCGCAACTGGCCTTGACGTACTCAGGCCGGCCGTTGACGCCGCGCACGCCTTCATTGTTCGGGTCGCGGGTGATGCCGAACTTGGTGGCGATGAACACGTCCTTGCGGTGGCCGGCGATGGCCTTGGCGATCAGCAGCTCGTTGGTGAAGGGGCCGTACATGTCGGCGGTGTCGAGGAAGTTGAGGCCCTGGTCCAGCGCATGGTGAAGGGTGGCGATGGATTCGGCATCGTCGCGGTTGGAATAGAACTCGCTCATGCCCATGCAGCCGAGGCCGATGGCGGAAACTTGGGGGCCGTTGCGGCCCAGGGTACGGGTTTTGATCATGGTGTTTTTTGTCCTTTTAAATGAGGGGGTGAAGTGGTTCCAGAAGAATTCACGCACGCTTGGGTTCGGTGCGCATCTCTTCATAGAGGCGGATTTTTTTGCGGATGTAGGCCAGGGTTTCGCGCTGGGCGCGTATCTCGGCTTCCAGGCGCTCGGCATGCGCTTCAAGCAGGGCCTGACGTTCGGCCACGCTGGCGGCGGCATTGCCCTGGCGCAGCAGCTGGGCGTAGCGCTGCATGTCACGCATGGACATGCCGGTGGCGCGCAGCCGCACCAGGAAATCCAGCCAGCGCATGTCGGCGTCGCTGTAGCGGCGCGCGCCGCTGCGCCGGCCTATGGGGGCGATCAGGCCGATTTGCTCGTAGTAGCGCAGGGTGTAGGCGCTGAGGCCGGAGGCTTCCGCGGCTTCGGCGATGCTCAAGGAAAGGGTGGGTGCGTCGGACATGTGAGGACTTTAAAACTTCGAGCGCACTCGAAGTCAAGCCCTCTTTGGAAACCCTTTTGTTGACCGGCCGATTGGGGCGGACCGGGCCCGCGCCTCGCCTTAGCGGGTGATCACCACCAGCACGCTGCAGGGCGCCTGCGCGATCAGGGACTTGGAGACCGAGCCGCGCCACCAGCGGGCGGCCCAGCCCTCAAGGTGCTTGTGGCCGACCACGATCAGGTCGGCGTCTGTCTGCTTGGCGTAGCGGGCGATTTCATCGACGGTTTCGCCGTACAGCACTTCGCCGCTGGCCTCGTGGCCGGTTTCGATGAGCCGGCGCAAGCCGTCGTTGAGGATGCCCCTGTAGCGTTCCCTTTCCTGGTCGGCGATGCCTTGTTCGTAGATCACGCCTTCGGCGGCGACCACCTGCCGCTGTAGCGGCGTGACGGCGATCAGCGTCAAGGCGGCCCCGCTCCACTGTGCGATCTCGCGGCAGTCCAGCAGGGCTTTCTGGCCGGATTCGGAACCGTCGTAAGCCAGCAAAATTCGCTTGTACATGGTGTATCTCCCGAATGAAGTGACTGGGCAATTCCAGAATAGGCCTGCCGTAAGGGACGGTCAAATGATCGCCCCTGCGCCAACGTGGTCGCCACCCTGGCGGCGAGGAAAGGCACAGGCGACAATCGGGGACTCCGACCGATTTCACAACGACTCCACGACAAAAGCAGCCCATGACCCAAGACCCCCAGCGCGAACAGGAACTCAAGAAGATGGAGCTGTGCGACTCCTGCGCGGGCATACAGCGCAACTGGCGCAAGGCGCCGGGCCACCCGGAGCTGGTGCAAGGCGACCCGCGCCATGAGACGCGGCGCCACGGCCTGGTCACCATCACGCGCTACAAATGCGACCGCTGCGGCACGGCCTGGGAATACGAGAACGACAAGACCAACCAGAAGGCCGGCTGGTCGGTGGTGGGGCGCTAGCCAGCGTTTGTTACGTTCGGGCGCGTGAACTTTACGCGCACTTCCATTGGATGGCGGCATTGGCTGACGCGGGAAACCAATCCCTCGATGCAGCATCGAAGCCATGATGAACCCACACCCTTTGATGCAACGACGGCGGCTGCTGGCCGCCTCCACCCGCCTGGCCCTGGGCGGCGCGGCCTGGCTGGCGCTGTCCGGCGCGCAGGCCCAGCCCAGCTATACCGTCACCACCGCCCAGTTGCAGGATGCGATTGCCAAACGCTTTCCGCTGCGCAAACGCGCCCAGGGCATCATGGACCTCACGGTGCAAGCGCCGCGGCTGCGCATGCTCCCCGAACAGAACCGGCTGGGCGCCGTGATGGCGGTGGAAGCCGGCGGCCAGGCGCTGCGGCGCGCCTACCCCGGCACCTTCGACCTGGACTTTGCGCTGCGTTATGAGGCCAGCGACATGACGATACGCGCGCACGAGCTGCGCGTGAATGCGCTGCAATTCGAGGGCCTGCCGCCCGAGGCCTCGATGCTGCTGGCCAGCTACGGGCCGCAGCTGGCGGAACAGGCGCTGCAGGGCGCGGTGCTGCACACCCTCACGTCACAAGACCTGGCGCTGCCCGACAGCATGGGCGTGCAGCCGGGCAGCATCACCGTGACGGCCCGGGGCCTGGTGATTGGGTTTGTGAATAAGCAGCAGCCTTGAGGCTGCGCTTTTCTCCTTCCCCCGCTGGGGGAAGGTTGGGATGGGGGCCGGCGGCGCTTGAAATTTCGCTGAGCGTCTATCGAAGGCTGCTGGCCCCTACCCCCGCCCTCCCCCAGTGGGGGAGGGAGCTAAATCGGGGGAGGCTTAAAACTCAAATCGCGGCGACACCCGGCTCAGCAGCTGGGTCCTCGGCTCAGTGGGCCAGACGGCCGCCACTTCCTGCGCAAGGGTGCCGACCAGCCGGCCCACATCTTCCGCAGCCGACACATGCAGGGCTTCGGCCACGATGAGCACGCTGCGCGTGCCGGCGCTCACGGCGGACAGGCCGCTTTGCCGGTGGGTCCAGCGGCGCGCATGAGCGTTGGCGGGTTCGGCGGCATCGGCGAAGACCACCTCGCCCGGTTCCGGATGCTCGATCTCTGCGCCGAAGCTCAGGTAGTTCTCACTGCCAGTGGCATGGCGCACCTCCAACTGTTGCGAGACTTTGTCGACGTCGAACACGGCAATCGGGATCGCGAAGGCGAGTGAGACGGCATTGCACAAATCCACCAGCGGGTGCAGCGGCGGCAGGGCGTTTTCCTTGCGGAAGCGACGCAGCAGCGATTCGGACGCGCAGCGGTATTGCGTGGGCTTGAGGCCCATTTTTGAAAACGTGCGGCGCCAGGCTTGCACTTCGGGGAACTCGCCTTCGCTACCCTGCGCCAGGCGGGACGCGGCGATGGCGTTGAAGCGGGCGACTTGCGGGCCCACGTCGGCACTGGCGTTGATGCCGTCGGCATAGAGCACGCCGGGCACGAGTTCGGGGTGCTCGGCCCAGAGGGCTTCTGAATGGCGAAAGAACATGCGCGGCGCTCCGGTGGTCGGGATGAAACACTGCGCAGTCTGCCCCTTGCGGCCGGCCCGCGTCTTGAACGTTATTGCAGCGCGCCCTTGGCGGTGTTGCGCGCCGTCGCTTGCTGCCAGGCGCCGGGCGTAAAACCGAACTGGCGCGTGAACAGCCGCGTCATGTGGCTCTGGTCGGCGAAACCACAGGATGCGGCCGCCTGCGCCAGGCCGGCGCCACCGCGTATCAGGCCGCGCGCGCGTTCGGCGCGCTGCTGCAGCAGCCAGGCGTGGGGCGTGAGGCCGAAGGCTTTTTCAAAATGCCGCAGCAGCTGGAATTTGCTGAGGCCGGCCGCGAGCGCCATCTCGCCCAGCGTGGGCGGCAYGAACAGGTCGGCGGCCAGGTGATCGCGCACCCGCCGTATCCGCACGGTGGCGGCGCTGGAAAATTTTGCGGAAGGCACGGCCGCCGGGGCGAAGGCGTGGCGGCCCGGCAGCAAGGCGAAGACCCGCGCGAGCGCCTCGTCGCAGGCAAGCGCGTGGGCTGATGCAACCGGGCCGCTCCCACCGCCGCCGTGCTGAAGCTGGTCCAGCACCTCATGCAAGGCCAGGCGAAGGCGCGGGTCCTGCGCGACGGGCTGGGTGAGTTCAAGCCCGGCCGCGCCGCCAGGCTCGCCCATCGCGGCGGCCATGGCGGTGGGCTCCAGGTAGAGCATGCGCCAGCGGCGCGAGGGACTGCCCAGCGGCTGGCCGTCGTGCACCTCGCCGGGGTTGCACATGATGATGTCGCCGGCATAGGCCTCGACCTGGCCGCGGCCGCTGGCGGATTTTTGCGCGCCGCGCTCCATCAGGCCGATGCCGAAGACGGCATGCGAATGGCGGCGGTAGTGGCGGGCGCTTTCAATGTGCGTGCCGTACACGCCTTCCCAGGGCGTGGCCAGGACGCGGCATTGGTGCGGGGGCGATGTGGGCATGGGGTGGATGATGCCAGCCCTCGGGCCGCTGCGCTATGCCGCGCAAGGCCCGCGACGTCAGGCCTGCCGCCCCACCAGCGCCTGCACATAGGCGCGCAGCGTGGTGCGGCCGCGCACGGGGGCATCGGCGGTATAGGGCCGGTCGCRCGTGAGGCGCGTCATCTCGGCATAACATGGAGTCGATCACGCCTTCCTTCTTCGCCGTCTGCAGCGACGCATCCCAGTTGCTCATGTAGTAGGCCGCGCGTATCACGCTGAAGGGAATGGGCTGGGCCTCGAGGGCTTTTTCCATGTCGTAAAGAATGCCCAGGTCGCCCGCGCGCTCGACGGGCTGCGCGCCGTAGGTCGACTCGGCCACGATCTTCTCAAGGCGCGTGCCTTGCAGCGCTTCGATGATGGACCTCACCGTGGCGCGCTCTTCGGCATCTGTGTCGACGGAGGGGGCGGCGGACGGGTTGAGCAGGAAGAGCCGCGTGCCCTGCTGGAATACCTTGCGCAGGGCCGGTACGTCATGGACGTCGGCCAGCGCGACCTTGGCCCGCTGGGGCACTTCGTGCTTGGCCTTGCCGGCCCTGCCGGACTTATCGGGGTCGTGTGTGACAAGGGTGACGGGCTCGCCCGCTTCGATCAGGCGTTTAACGAGTGCCGAGCCGACGTGCCCGGTTCCACCAAGAATGATGTGCATGGGAATCTCCTGTTTGAAAACTTCCATGCTCGCGGCGGGCGCGGCGGCTCGGTGACAGCCGGTGTAGCCCTGGGGAGTGGGAATGCGCTGACAAGCGCGTGGGCCCTTGATCGCCCCTGCACGCTCGCGCGGCTTTAGTGCCGCTGGAGCTGCTCGACAGCCCCATGCCAGTCTTCCACGTGGTAGCTCAGCACGATTTTGTTGTCCTCGACGGTGTGGATGTCGATGGCCATGATCTCGAAGCCGCGGCCCGTGAAGGGCGCCCCTATGAAGGGAGCGACGGGCGTGGCGGTGGCACGGCCGCGAACCACAAAACGATTGCCGACCTGCAAAATCTCTTCGACCTTCCAGCTCAGGTTGRGAAGGGCGCTGCCGACGCGCTGCAGCTGCGCCAGGAACTGGTCCCGCGTCTTCACCGGGCTCGCGTAGTCGCCGATGCTTCGCCAGTCGGGTGAGAGCACCCTGGCCATGCGTGCCGGAAGGTCGGGGCTGGTGGTGCCGCTCAGCACGTCGCTGTAGAGCGCCTGGACCACATCCTGGTCGGCGGCCTGGACCGCACCGGCGAGGCCGCTTGCCATGGCGAGGGCCGTGAGTGTTTTTTTCATGTGTTGATCTCCGTGTGGGTAAATGGATTGGCAAGCGCCTCAGTGCGAGGGCCGCACGATGACCTTGCCGCGGGCGTGGCCGCCCGCCACCTGCTCCAGCGCGGCGCGCGCGTCATCGAGCGGATGAATCGTGTCCAGCACGATCTGCAGCTGCTTGGCCTTGAAGCTTTCCAGGATGCGGGACAGGGCCGCGGCATCGTGGTTGAAGAACACAAAGGAGCCGTGCTGGCTGCCGCGAGGCTTGACGGCGAAGTCGACGGTGCTGACCACCGCGCCCTGGGGGGCGAGCACCTGCCATGAACGTTCGAGCGTGTCACCGCCCACCGTGTCGAGGACCAGGTCCACCCCGCGCAGCAGGCCGGCGAAGTCCTGGCGCTGGTAGTCGATCACCTCGTGGGCGCCGAGCTCCCCGGCCAGGCCCAGGTTGCGCGCCGAGGCGGTGGCGATGACATGCGCCCCGGCCTGCCGGGCGAACTGCACGGCGAAGCTGCCGACACCGCCCGCGGCCGCATGGACCAGCACACGCTGCCCGGCTTGCAGCTTGCCGGCGCCGAACAGGGCCAGCCAGGCCGTGCCCGCGGCCGTCGGCAATGCGGCGGCCTGCTCGAAACTCATGTCGGCCGGCACGAGGCTCAGGGCTTCCGCGGGGACGACGGCCGCCTGCGAAAACGCACCGCCGGCGGTGGGCTCCAGGCGGCCCACCACGCGGTCGCCGGGTTTAAAACCGGCCACGCCGGGGCCGACCTGCCGGACCACACCGGCCAGGTCGGTGCCCAGCGCGTAGGGCAGGCTCACCGGAAACACCTGCTGCATATACCCGGCCAGCATCTTGAGGTCCAGCGGGTTCACGCTCGCGGCTTCGATGCGCAGCAAGACCTGGCCCGGGCCCGGTTCGGCCGCCGGGACGTCGTCCAGCACGGCCAGGCTGGGGTTTCCGAATTCGAGGATACGAAGTGTCTTCATGGCTTGGTTCCCGATGGCTCAGTTGTTGTTGAGCGCGGGGAAAGCGCCGAGCTGCAGGAACAGGCCGAACCAGTCCTCCAGGTGCCAGGTCCGCTTGATACGGTCGCCCTCGAATTCGTGGAACTCATGGATGCGGAAGCTGACCTTTTTGCCGGTGGCCGCAATGCCGAAGAGCGGCCCGCGGTGGGTGCCGGTG
>NZ_JBFUBY010000019.1:0-24806 GCF_056405515.1 Polaromonas sp. P1_G2 | reverse complement strand
CTTCAGGCCCCTGCATGAGGTCGTAGCACAGCGCCAGGTCGCGCACGGAGCGCGCGAAGGGCCCGAGGTGGTCCAGCCCGGAAATAAAAGGGTAGCTGCCGGTACGCGGCAGCCGCCCGAAAGTCGGCTTGAGGCCGAACACGCCGCACAGCGAGGCCGGCACGCGGATGGAACCGTTGGTGTCCGAGCCCAGCGCTAGCGGCACCTGGCCCGCGGCCACCGCGGCGCCCGAGCCGCCGGACGACCCGCCGGCGATGCGCGTGAGGTCGTGTGGGTTGCGGGTCGGGCCGGCATGGCTGTTTTCGGTGGTGAAGCCGTAGGCGTATTCATCCATGTTGAGCGCGCCCACCAGCACCGCGCCGGCCGCCTCCAGCCGCTGCACCAGCAGCGCGTCGGCGGTGGCGGGTGCACGATGCCGTTCGATGGCCGAGCCCGCCAGGGTGGTCACGCCCTGGATGTCGAACAGGTTCTTCACGGCAAAAGGCACGCCCAGCAGGGGTTGTGCCGCGAGGCCCGGCGAGTCGTCGGCGAGTTGCCGGTCCAGCAGAGCCGCGCGTTGCCGTGCACGCGAAGCGGTGACTTCAGTGAACGCGTTGACGCGGCCGTTGGTGGCGGCTATGTGCGCGAGACTGGCTTCCACCAGCGCGCCGGCGCTGATCTCGCGCGTGCTTACCGCATGGGCCATGGCCGTCGCGTCGCCGCGCAGACATTCGGCGGCGTTGCTCATCCGGCGGCCTTTGCGGAGGGTTCAACAGGCACAAACACCGGCGCCGGGTCGTCATGCGCATCCAGCGGCACCGCCTGCAATTGCTCTGCAAAGCCGGCGGCCAGCGCGAAGTACTGCAACACGCCGGGCCGGTGCTCCGGGCTCAGCGGCAAGTCCAGCGCGGCCGCGGCAGCGTCGACATAGGCCTCAGTTTGCGCGGGCGTCATGCGGTTCAGCGCCTGACTTCGCGCTGGAAGATTTCCAGGCTGAGTTTTTTGGTGCGGATGAAACTCGCTTCGGACAAGGTCTCCACCGTGCGCGGGCGCGCATCGCCGTAAGGCAGGATTTCGGCCACGCGTGTCGGGCGTTTGGTCAGCAGCAGCACCTGGTCGGCCAGGTAGACGGCTTCTTCGAGGTCGTGCGACACCAGCAGCATGGTGGTGCCGGTCTGCATGAAGACCTCCTGCAGCTTTTCGCGGATGAACAGTGTCATCTCGAAATCCAGCGCCGAGAACGGCTCGTCCAGGAACAGCACCTCGGGATTGGGCGCCAGCGCCCGCATGATGGAGGCCGTCTGCTGCTGCCCGCCCGAAAGTTCGTAGGGGTAGCGGTTCAGGTCGAACTTCACGTCGAAGGAAGCTACAAGTTCCGCCATGCGCCTGTCGACTTCGGCCTTGGACCTGCCTTCAAGCTTGAGCGGGTAGGCGATGTTGTCGATGGTGCGCATCCACGGAAACATGGCTTCGCGGTAGTTCTGGAAGACGTAGCCGATCTTGGTGTCCTTGAGCGATTTGCCGTCAAACAGGATTTCGCCCGCGTCGATGGGGATCAGGCCCGCGATCATGTTGATCAGCGTGGACTTGCCGCAGCCGTTGGGCCCGAACACCGAGACGATCTTGTGCTTGGGGATGTCGAGGTTGAAGTCTTCATACAGCGGCCAGCCGGCGAAGTACTTGGTCAGGCCGCGTATGGTGATGTGCGTGCCGGCCGGGCCGGGCTGGRACTCGCGCACCGGGACGTCGGCATAGACGCCGCCGGGGATGGTGAGTACTTCAGTCATCTTCCGCTCCAGTGAACAATGCGGCGCTCCGCGACTAAAAACAGGATATTCAGTGCGTACCCCAAAGCTCCCGCCGCCAGGATGGACGCGTACATGTCCTTCACATTCATGACCTGCTGCGAGTTGATGATGCGGTTGCCCAGGCCGGAGTCGGCGCCGATGAACATCTCAGCGACGATCACGATGACGAGTGCCATGGACACCGCCGAACGCAGGCCGACAAAACTCGGCTGCAGGCTTTCCCAGATCAGCACGTCCTTGAACACCTGCCAGCGCGAGGCGCCCATGACTTTCGCTGCCATCACGCGCTGCTTGCGCGCGTTGATCACGCCRTAAGCGCTGTTGAAGACCACGATCAGCAGCGCGCCGAAGGCGGCAATCGCCACCTTGTTGATGTCCGACACGCCGAAAATCATCAGGAACAGCGGGATCAGCGCCGAGGACGGCGTGGAGCGGAAGAAGTCGATCAGGAACTCCACGCTGCGATAGGCTTTTTCATTGCTGCCCAGCAGCACGCCCAGCGGCATGCCGACCGCGGCGGCGATCATGAAGGCCTGCACCGTGCGCCACACGGTGACCGCGAAGTCCTTGAGCAGCGGCCCGCCGGCCAGGCCGCTGAGCAGTGCGCCCAGCGCATCGATGGGCGGTGGCAGCAGGATGGCCTTGATGAAGCCCAGGCGCACGGCCAGGTCCCAGATGATGAAGAGCACCAGCGGGCCGATGAAGGGCAGGGCCTTGTCCAGCGCCGGCTTGCGCTGCACGGCGGCCGCCGGCGCGGCCGGAGGCGTCCAGGGTTTGGCGGGCGTCGCCGTTGTTGAGGAGGCGGTATCCATGATGTTCAACCCTTGTAGAGCATGGTGTCGACCATGAGGCKCGAGCTGAAGATGCCTTTTTCGGAGAACAGGTCGAAGAATTTCTGGAAGTGCGCCACGTCGGCCGGCGTGAACTCGTTGTACATGGTGTAGGCGGCCAGCGGCACTTCGCCGGTCAGCGGGCCTTCAATCGCGGTGTAGCCTTTGAGGTACTGGCGCGCCTCAACCGACTTGCTTCGCACATAGGCCACGCCCTTGCCGTAGGCGGCGACGAATTTCTTCGCGGCGTCGGGGTTCTTCTTGATGAAGTCCGAGGACAGCGAGGCCGAACCGCCGAACCACGGCGCCATCGGGTCGCCCAGCACGTAGCGCGCGATCACGCCGGCTTCAAGCACGCGGGTGGTGCCGTTCATGCGGCCTATGGTGCCGGTGGGCTCCAGCGTGTAGGCGCCGTCGATCTGGCCGGCGGCGAGCGCGGCCACATGCTGGCCTATGGGCAGCTCGACCACGGTCGCGCCGGTGGCGCCGCCGCGTTCCAGCACGGTCTTGGCCAGCGTCACGTTCTGGATGCCGGGGCCGGAGCCGACGCGCTTGCCCTTGAGGTCGGCCATCACCTTGGCAGGGCTGGCCGCCGGCACGATGACCTCGTCGAGCACGTTCTTCACGTTGCTGGGGTTGGAGCAGAAGATCTTGAAGGTGCCGGGCTGGGCGATTTCGCCGATGGCGATGTTGGCCGAGCCGGTGCCGTTGGCGGTGCCGTCGGCGCGGCCCGAGAGCACCGCCTCCATCACCTGTTGCGCGCCGGCGAACTTCAGCGGTTCCACATCCAGGCCGGCTTCCTTGAAGTAGCCCAGCTCGATCGCCGAGTAAAACGGCAAACCGGCCGCGATGGGCCAATAGCCGATGCGTATCTTCGGCCCGCCCTGCGCGCGCAGGATGGCGGGCATGCCCAGCAGTCCCAGCGCCGCGCCGGCCGTGGCCTTGATCAGCGTGCGGCGTGCCGGGCCGGAGGTGGCGGATAGCGGTGTGGGGACGGGCTTCATGGAATGCTCCTGCAGGTGATGGATAAGCGGTGGATTGATGGGGTGAAAGTGAATGGAAAATTCAGACCGGTGCGGCGGACTTCAGTGATGCGAGATAAGCGCGCCAGCCGCCCAGGTGTGTGATGTCCTCGGCGCCTTGCAAGGCGTGCGCCTCGCAGAGGAAGCCTTGGACGCTGCCACCGCCTTCGAGCGCCAGCGTACCTATGCCCAGCGGCGCGGGAATCAGCGCCACGAAGGAGCCGTAGTGCTGCACCGGCATCTCCCAGATTTCCAGCGCGATACCCGCGCCTTCGCCGGCCGCCACGCGCAGCAATCCCGGCTTGGGCGGCACCGTGCCGGGCAGCGCATAAAAGCGGTAGTCGGGCGCGGTGCGCGCCGGGCCGGTCAAGGTGGCTCCGCGCGAGGTCAATTGATTGTTCAGCGGCATGCCCGACAGGTGTGCACCCACGACGGCGAGCCTGACGGTGGCCGGCGGCTTGATGCCCGGCAAAGCCACGGGCGCGGGCAGTGCTTCACTCAATGCGCCCTGCGGCAAGCCGGTGGCGTGGTGGTAGCGTTGGCCGAGCTCGGCCAGTTGCCAGTCGCTGCCCGCCAGTCCCACCAGCGTGATGCCGAAAGGCAGGCCATCGGGCCGCAGGCTGCTGGGCACGGAGAGCGCCGCGTAGTCCAGCAGGTTGACGAAGTTGGTGTAGGTGCCCAGGTGGCGGTTCAGCGTGACGGGGTCTTGCTGCATGGCCTGCAGCGTGTAGTGCGTGGGCGCGGTCGGCAGCAGCAGCACGTCAATGTCTTGCCACATCGCGGCCGCCTGCTGGCCTAGCGCGCGCAATTTTGTCTGGGCCGCGTACAGGTCGGCCGCGCTGTATTGCCTGCCGGCGCCGATGATGCTGCGCACCGGCTCGATCACCGCGTCTTCATGCGCGTCGAAAAAATCGCGCACGGCGGTGTAGCGTTCGGCCACCAGCGCGCTTTCATAGAGCAGCGCGGCCGCCTCGGCCAGCGGCGCGAAATTGATGGCCACCGGCACGCCGCCCAGGGCTTGCATGCGGGTGATGGCCTCGTTAAAGGCCTGCTCGGCCAGCGCGTCGCCGCAGAAGCTCAGTGTTGAAGGCACACCGAAACGAAAGCCCGCGGGCAAGGCGGTGTCGGCCATCGCCAGCACGCGCGAGTAGGGATCCAGCGGGTCGTAGCCCATGGCCGTTTCGAGCACGCGGGCGGCCGTGGCCACGGTGCGCGCGAAGATGGAGACGCAGTCCACGCTCTGCGCGGCCGGCACCACGCCGCGCGCGCTGACCAGGCCTTTGGAGGGTTTCAGGCCCACGATGTTGTTCAGGCCCGCCGGCACACGCCCTGAGCCCGCCGTGTCGGTGCCCAGCGCGAAGTCCGCCTGCCCCGTCGCCACCACATAGGCGGAGCCGGAACTCGACCCGCCTGATATATAGGCCGGGTTGATCGCGTTGGGAACGGCGCCGTAGGGGGAGCGTGTGCCGTTGAGGCCGCAGGCGAACTGGTCGAGGTTGGTTTTGCCCAGCAGTTGCGCACCCGCATCGAGCAGCTTCTGCACCACGGCGGCGTGTGCCTTGGGGGTATAGGCAAAGGCGGGGCAGGCGGCTGTGGTGGGCACGCCCGAGACGTCGATGTTGTCTTTGGCCGCGAAGGACAGGCCGGCGAGTGCGCCGCTGTTTCCGGGGAGGAGGGATGGCGTTTTGGTGATCCAGGCTTGCGGCGCGAGCGCGCTGTCCGCGCCCGCGGTGGGCGTTGCCGGCCCAGGCGCAAGGGGCTCCGTGGAGGGATTCAATGTTGAGGAGGTGTGCACCACTTGAAGGCATCCATGCTTGTGTACAAGATGAGATGCAAGAGCTGTGCCATCCGCATGCCGCTTGTCTTGTCTCCTGCTTTAACTTCGATTTCGAGCGTGTCGGGCTCCGTTCGGAAGCATTCCCTTTTTCATTCCATATATTTAAGTCATTAATAAAACAATTTCGCGTTCATTAATCGGCGAGGCTGTATCAAATAAAGTAGGAGCCATGGAAAAAACCCGCCCCGGCTCCCCGGCTCCTTTGCGCGCCGTGCTGTTCGACGCCTACGGCACGCTGTTCGACGTCTACAGCGTGGGCCTGCTGGCCGAACAGCTGTTCCCGGGAAAAGGCCAGGCATTGGGCCTGTTGTGGCGCGACAAACAGATTGAATACACCCGCCTGGTGACCACCAGCAACGGCGGCGCACACTACCAGCCGTTCTGGGACCTCACACGCGCCGGCCTGCGTTATGCCTGCAAGCGGCTGGGGCTGGACCTGGGCCCGGGCCAGGAAGACCAGCTCATGAACCAGTACCGCCACCTGTCGGCCTTTCCGGAAAACCGGGAGGTGCTGCAGGCGCTGAAGGCGCGCGGCGTGGCCACCGGCATCCTGTCCAACGGCGACCCGGCCATGCTGGGGGTGGCTGTCCGCTCGGCCGGGCTTGAGGGCCTGCTGGACCACGTGATCAGCGTGGACAGCATCCGCAAATACAAGACCGCCCCCGAGGCCTATGCACTGGGGCTAGCAGCCACCGGGCTCGAGGCCAGGCAGATCGCCTTTGTGAGCTGCAACGGCTGGGACGCGCTGGCGGCCACCTGGTACGGCTACCAGACGCTATGGGTCAACCGCTATCAGCTGCCGTTTGAAGAGCTGGGCACGCAGCCTGTGTACACCGGCAGCAGCCTGCGCGATGTGCTCGCGCTGCCTTTCCATTGAATTGATTTGACGTTTTATTTTGGTTTCACGAAAAAAGGGACATCACATGAGCACCAGCACCGCCCCCAACACCGCGCGCACCGCCAGCTATCGCCTCCAGGTGGCGACCGAGCTTTACCGCTTCATCGAAGACCAGGTACTGCCCGGCACCGGGGTGGCGAGCAGCGCCTTCTGGAAAGGCTTTGACGCCGTCGTGGCCGACCTGGCCCCGAAAAACATCGCCCTGTTGGCCGAGCGCGACCGCCTGCAAACCGAACTGGATAGCTGGCACAAGGCCAAGCCCGGCCCCATCGCCGACATGCCGGCCTACCGCGCTTTCCTTGAAAGCATCGGCTACCTGGTGCCGCAGCCCAAAAAGGTCGGCATCACCACGGCCAGGGTGGACGACGAACTGGCGCTGCAGGCCGGCCCGCAGCTTGTGGTGCCCATCCTGAACGCGCGCTACGCGCTGAACGCCGCCAATGCGCGTTGGGGCAGCCTCTATGACGCGCTCTATGGCACCGACGTGATCGCCGAAACCGATGGCGCCGAAAAAGGCAAGGGCTACAACCCGGTGCGCGGCGCCAGGGTGATTGAATACGCGCGCTACGTGCTGGACCGCACCGTGCCGCTCAAAAAGGGCTCGCACATCGACTCGACCGGCTACGCCGTCAAGGGCGGCAAACTGGTCGTCACGCTCAAGGGCGGCAAGAAGGGCGCGGTGACCACCACGCTGGAAGACGCCGCCCAGTTCATCGGCTACCAGGGCAAGGCCTCCGCGCCCTCGTCAGTACTGCTGCGGCATAACGGCCTGCACCTGGACATCCGCATCGACCGCGACACGCCCATCGGCAAAACCGACGCGGCCGGCGTGAGCGATCTGGTCGTCGAAGCGGCGCTGTCGACCATCCTGGACCTGGAAGACTCGGTGGCCGTGGTCGACGCCCAGGACAAGGTGCTGGCCTACCGCAACTGGCTGGGCATTTTGCAGGGCACGCTGACCGAAAGCGTGAGCAAGGACGGCAAGACCTTCACCCGCGGCCTGAACCCGGACCGCGAATACACCTCGCCCAAGGGCCTGCCCGTCACGCTGCACGGCCGTTCGCTGATGTTCGTGCGCAACGTCGGCCATCTGATGACCAACCCGGCGGTGCTGTACACGGCGGCGGACGGTTCCACGCATGAAATCCCCGAAGGCATCCTGGACGCCGTGGTCACCACCACGATCGCCATCCACGACCTCAAGCGCAAGGGCAAACCCGGCATCAAGAACTCGCGCAAGGGCTCGGTCTACATCGTCAAGCCCAAGATGCACGGCCCGGCCGAGGTAGCGTTTGCCGCCGAACTCTTCAGCCGCGTCGAAAAAATGCTGGGCCTGCCGGACAGCACCGTCAAGCTCGGCATCATGGACGAGGAACGCCGCACCAGCGTCAATCTCAAGGCCTGCATCGCCGCCGCTTCCAGCCGTGTGGCTTTCATCAACACCGGCTTCCTGGACCGCACCGGCGACGAGATGCACACGGCCATGCATGCCGGCCCCATGATCCGCAAGGGCGACATGAAGGCCAGCGCCTGGATTGCCGCCTATGAAAAGAACAACGTGCTGGTGGGCCTGTCCTGCGGCCTGCGCGGCAAGGCGCAGATCGGCAAGGGCATGTGGGCCATGCCCGACCTCATGAAGGCCATGATGGAGCAGAAGATCGCCCACCCCAAGGCCGGCGCCAACACCGCCTGGGTGCCCAGCCCCACGGGCGCCACGCTGCACGCGCTGCACTACCACCAGGTCAAGGTCAGCAAGGTGCAGAAAGAGCTCGAAAAGACCAGCGCCAGCAAGGAGCGCAACGCCCTGCTCAACGGCCTGCTGCAAATCCCCGTGACGCGCACGCCGGCCTGGAGCCTGGAGGCGAAACAGCAGGAGCTCGACAACAACGCCCAGGGCATCCTGGGCTACGTGGTGCGCTGGATAGACCAGGGCGTGGGCTGCTCCAAGGTGCCCGACATCCACAACGTCGGCCTCATGGAGGACCGCGCCACGCTGCGCATTTCGAGCCAGCACATGGCCAACTGGCTGCTGCATGGCGTGGTGACAAAAGCGCAGGTCAAGGAAACCTTTGAACGCATGGCTGCGGTGGTCGACAAGCAGAACGCCGGCGACGCGCTGTACAAACCCATGGCCGGTAACTTTGAGACCTCAGCCGCCTACAAGGCTGCTTGCGACCTGGTCTTCAAAGGCCTGGAGCAGCCCAGCGGCTACACCGAGCCGCTGCTGCATGCCTGGCGCTTGAAGGTCAAGGCCGGGACGGCCTGACGCTTAAAGCTCGCCGGCATCCACCAGCTGCCGCTGCCTGATCACGAGGCGCAGGCTGGGATGCCCCGGCCGGCCCGAGCGGAACAGCATCACGTCGGCGGCCACGCCGGCCCACGATGCGGTGTCGGGCGCCGTGCCAGGCGCGGCGCCGAAGGCCGCGAGTTCCGGGCCCAGCTTCGCGCGCAGCGATTGCAGCAAGGCTGTCTGTGTCCGGCCCAGCGCTTCTTCGGCGCCGGGGCCGGAGACGGGGTTGAGCAGCACGAGGTCCATCTGCGCGAGTTTCTCGTGCGCAAAAAACAGGGTCTGCTCGAAATGCGCGTCTTCGCACAGCGCGTCGGGCACGCGCAGCGAACCCAGCGCGCCCGATGACAGGCGCCGCGGCGACCTGACGGGCTGCGCATCCGCGAGGGTTGCCGCGACCTGTTCCTGGCTCATGCCCAGCAGGGCGGTGTTTTCCAGCACGGTGTGGGACCAGGCGCCGGAGCTGAGCCACAGCGCACCGGCCAGCAGCCATTGAGGCCGAAAACCCAAAAAAATAGGCCCAAGTGACGCCAAAACACGCTCCGGGGAAGGGGACGGCCGTCCGGGCGCCAAAAGTGTTGCGCCAAACCGACCTTTACAAAGAAGCGCCGATCTTACAAAAAACCCTCCTCCAAGCGTGCATTCGGGGCATTTAAGCGGCAGCTTGCGCTGCGTTGAGGGAAGAGCGCCGCAGGAATCATATGTGTGCAGGCGAAACCAAGTGAAACACTTTGCAAGCGTCCCGATGGAAACACGGTTGGCCTTTACGCTAGACATCTCTCTGGCCCCCCGGCACGTATGGTTGCAAGCTGGCTGGCTGAGCGCTCTCACCTCATATTTCCGGAAATCCTGGCTCCAGATGGCTTCGCAACCTGACGTTCTTCAATCCTGCCTCCAGTCGGCAGCCACAGCGGCGCGGCCGGCTTTGGAAAAGTGCATGGAGGATGCGGTGGCGGGCCTGCAGGTGGGCGAGACGCAGAGCATGAAAGTGGCCGAACGCGACGAACTGGCCACGGCCTGGCGCGAGTTGCTGAAAAACAAGCCCGCCTGGGCCCAGCAGTACCCGGCCGACCTGATGGTCCATTTCAAGGCCAATGCGGCCGCCGCGGCGCAGGCGGCGCGGGCCCCCGAATCCTCTTCCGGAGAACAGCCGGCCGCGGCCTCCTCCAGCGCTTTCGCAAGCCTGACGCACGCCAGCTTCTCGCTCGTCGACGACCGGGACGTGTCGAAGGCGATCGAGTCTTCACGGCTGCTGCAGCTGGTGCTGCCGGCCGTCGACCAGGTCCTGGCCGAACTCAACAAGCTGATCAGCACGGTGCAGGGCCTGCCCAACGTGCGGCCCGAACTCAACCCGCTGCGCCCCGAGGTTTTCGCACAGACCCTGCGTGAGATGGCGGTGGCGAGCAAGGCCGAGCCGGCGGTGGTCTCGCTGTGGCTCAAATACATGGCCGACCCGCTGGGGCGTGAGCTCAAGCGGCTCTATGAACGGCTGGTCAACCAGCTTGAACTCGCCAACGTGCAGGGTGCGACCTACCGCGTGCTGCAGACGCCGGCCAGCGTGGGCCGTGGGCGCGGGCAGGGCGGCAACGGTTCGAGCGCGGCGGCTTCCGGATCCGGCGGCGGTGCCGGGGGCGGCGGAAACGGCGAAGGTGCCGGTGGTGGCGCTGAAGGCGGCTTCGGTGAGGGTGGCGGCAAGCCGGCGCCGCAATACGCCGACCTGTCCAACTACGAAATACGCGACGAACTGTTCCAGGACTTCCTGTTCCACGGCGGCAGCAATGCCCACCACGGCCTGACGCCCTCCTATTACGAGACCGTTGAGGAAGAACTGGCCGCCCTTCACGCCGCGCCCGACTCCGGTTCCGCGCCGCTGGCCGAGTCACGCCCCGGCTACCTGTCCGACTATGAGGACATGCCGGCCGTTGATCGCCCGCAGCGCCTGGTCGACGAGCGCAGCCAGCTCAGCTCGCAGGTCTGGGGTTCGTATGCCAAGCCGCGGGAACGCGCCATTGTGCGCACCCAGCTCAAGAAGGAGGCCCGCCAGGTCGGCCAGGTGCTGGGCCTGGAGGTGGTGCGCAAACTGGTCAACCAGGTGGCGCAAGACCCGCGCCTGCTGGTGCCGGTGCGCGAGGCCATCGTAGCGCTGGAGCCTTCGCTGCTGCGCCTGGCCATGGTGGACCCGCGATTCTTCAGCGACGAAGGCCATGCCGGCCGCCGCGTCATGGAGCGGGTGGCCCAGCGCAGCTTCAAGTACAACGACGAATTCAGCCCCGAGTTCCTGGCTTTCTTCGAGCCGGTCACGCGTGCCTTCAACGAACTGAACGGCCTGACGATCGAAGATGCCCAGCCCTTCGGCATGGCGTTGGCCGCGCTGGAATACGGCTGGGACGAGCAGGACCAGCTCGAGGCGGAAAACCGCAACAACGTGCTGCAGGCCCTGCGTTTTGCCGAAGAGCGKCAGACCCAGGCCGACCAGATCGCGTTTGAACTGAGCACGCGTTCGGACCTGGACAAGGTGCCGGGCCTGGTGCTCGATTTCCTGTTCGGGCCCTGGGCGCTGGCCATGGCGCATGCCAAGCTCGCCGATACGCGCAACCAGATCGACCCCATGGGTTTCGGCTCGGTGGTGCCCGACCTGCTCTGGAGCGTCAAGCGCGAGGTCACCCTCAAGCGCCCGGCCAAGCTGATCGAAATGATTCCCAGCCTGCTGGCCAAGCTGCACGAAGGGCTGGACCTGCTGGGGCAGGACCCGCGCGAGAGCGAGCCGTTTTTTGAAGGCCTGATGAAGCTGCACCGGCCGGTGCTCAAGCTGCGCCGCCTGAAAAGCCAGCGCGATGCCGAAGAGTCAGGCGTGGCGCCGCTGGACTCCGGGTCCATGCCGCTGGAACCCGAAGAACTCCCGGCCACGCCGGAGCAGCGCCGCGCCAAGGCCGCCGCCCATCCCTGGCTGGCGCGCGACGAACTCGATGCGGCGGGCTTTGAAGACACGCTGCCGACAGTGCCCGGCGAGCTCATGCCGCTGGAAGAAGAACACGAACAACCCGCTGCCGCCGCGGTGCAGGCCGCGCAGCCCGTCGAGGAAGAGGTCGATTCTTCCCATGCCGAACTCCTCGCCGAGCAGGAGGCTTCCGCCAATGCCGCGCCGGCCCTGGCCCAGAGCGATGCCGAGCGCCTGCTGGCGGGCCTGCGGGCCGGCCATTGGGTCGACCTGTACTCGCGCCGCCGCTGGCTGCGCGCGCAGCTGATCTGGGCCAGCACCCGGGGCACGCTGTTCATGTTCGTGAGCCACGGCGGCCAGCCGCATTCCATGACCAAGCGCAGCTGCGAACGCCTGCTCCGGGAGCGCCTGCTCAGGCCGGTCGACAACCAGGGCGTGGTGGCGCAGGCGCTGGACGCGGTCGCTTCGGAAGTCGCGTCCCAGACGGCGCCGGCCAGCCAGGCCGAGCCGGAAACCGCGTAAACCCCCCGGTTCTGTAGGAAGCGCCCCGCGTGCCGCACGCGGCGCTGTCTGACGCCCCCGCGCACGCCCGGCGCGCACATTGATGAATTCGCTTTCATCTTTCATCTTCAAGGGGCTGCCATGATTGAAAAAACCGCTTCCGTTCACTGGGAAGGCGCCGGCAAAAAAGGCCAGGGCCGCATCAGCACCGACACCGGCGCGCTCAAGAGCTATCCCTACGGCTTCGGCAGCCGTTTTGAAGACGACCGCAGCGGCACCAATCCGGAGGAATTGCTGGGCGCGGCCCATGCGGCCTGCTTCACGATGGCGTTTTCCTTTGCCTGCGACAAGGCCGGTTTCGCCACCAGCTCGATCGATACCCGGGCGCAGGTCCGGCTGGTGCCGCAAGGCGACGGTTTCCTGATCGACCGCATCGCGCTGACGCTGGAGGCCGCCATCCCGGGTATTGAAGAGGCGAAATTCCAGGAGCTTGCCGAGGGCGCCAAGAAGGCCTGCCCGCTCTCTAAGGCGCTGGCCGGCGTCCCGGAGATCACCCTCGTGGCCACGCTGCGCACATAAGCCTCACGGCTACACACCGGACTACACATCCATGAGTGCCAAAACCAATTTCTCGTTTGAAGTGCAGTATGTGGAAGGTACGGCCGCCGGCAAGGGCGAACGCGACGGCGTGATGGCCTCGCTGGGCCCGTCGCTGCAAGAACTGTTTGCGGCAGGCGACCCGTCAGCCACCGTGACGGTGAGCGACAGCCACAAAGGCGGCGACAACAAGATCATCGAACTGGTCACCACGCTGCCCGACGGCGAGATCGCCGGCATCCTGCAGGCGTTCTCCGGCCGGCATGGCGTCACGGTCAGCGCGCTGGAATAAGGTTGTGCGGCCGGCCGCGATCAGGCTTGCCAGACCCCATAGCCCGCCTCACGCAGGCCTATGCCCAGTTCGACCTCCATGTCGCGCGCGGCGTCATAGGGCATGGGGTTGTACATCTCGTAAAGCCGGGGCAGCAGGCGCACACCGAAATCGCGCGCGAAGCGGTTGGACTGGATGCCTGCCTTATGCTTGTCGAAACGCACGTCGGGGTCCAGCCCGGTCATGCCCACGTAGACAAAGGGTTTGCCCAGCTGGTAGTCCGGGTTGGCGCGGCGAAAGCGCGCCACGTCCCAGACCTCGGGCGCAAGCTCGATCACGTAGACGCTGTAGTGGTGGCCGCGTTGCCTGCTTGCCATGGCCGTTTTTTACGCCGACAAGCGCGGCGGCGCAATCATTGCTGCCGGCCGGTGCCTGGGTGAAAGTGCTGCTGAAGCCATAGCCAATTGTGACCGAGCCCGCCAATACAATGAAGGACTTTGCGGTCCCCACTCAACCGTCTTCCGGAACCTGCCGCATGCCTTTGACTTTCTGCGCTTCCCGTCTGTTCAGCCTTTGCCCGGCGCGCGCATGACGCCGTGGCCGAGCCTTCCCGTGCTTGCGCCCGGCGAAACCGGCGCGGCCGCGGGAAGCACTCCCGTGCAACGTTGCCCCAAACCTTTTGTGCGTGATGACGGAACGGCCCGCTCGCTGCATTTCACGATGGGCGAGCTGCAAAGCCGGATGAACCTGCTGAGCCCCTGGCAACTGGACGTGGACTACACGCGCACGATGATGGGTTTCCTGCTGTTCAAGCCCGCGCCGGCGCGTATGGCCATGGTGGGGCTGGGCGGCGGCTCACTGGCCAAATTCTGCTACCGCCAGTTGCCGGACTCCCGGATCCTGGTGGTGGAAATCAACCCGCACGTGATCGCCCTGCGCGCCGACTTCCAGGTTCCTGAAGATGACGGTCGCTTCCAGGTGATTGAAGCGGATGGCGCGGTGTTCGTGGCCTCGCACACGGGCACTTTCGACACCTTGCTGGTCGACGGCTTTGACCATGAAGGCCAGCCTGCCCAGCTGTGTTCGCAAGGCTTTTATGACGATTGCTTCGCGGCGCTGGCGCCCGGCGGTATCCTGGCCGTGAACCTGCACTACGACGACCCCGACTATGCCGTCTGGGTTGGGCGTATCCAGCGCAGCTTTGGCGGCAACGCGGTGGAAATCTGTGCGCTTGAAAAAAGCAACTGCATTGTGTTTGCTTCACGCGGCGCCGCGATCTCACCGCGCCGCATGAACCCGGCCGCCAGCCTTCGCGGCCTGGATGCCGAAGCGCGCCTGCAGCTCAGGCAAGAGTTCGCGCGCATCGTCTGGGGTATGAAGGACCTGGAAGGGGTGGACAAGCTGGAAGGAGCTTGACGCTTTCAGCTTGAAGCGGCGGTCCCTGCACCCTGCTGTGTGCCGGCATGGCCTTCGGTGCTGTCCTGCGTCTGTGCCTGTATTTGCGATGGTGCCTGTGGGGCGCTTTCCACAGGCTGAAGCCAGCTGCGCGAGTTCACCAGCAGGTGGATGAAATGCAGCTTGCCGACGGCTTCCGCCGGCAGCACGAAAGGATAGAAGTCGGGCTGGCCCATGCTGCGCGACATCTCGTTGAGCATGGTGGTCAAACGGGTCCAGTGGTTGATGAAGCCCAGGAACTGCTCGGCATCGGGGTGCTCGGGCTGGTAGAGCGCGTCCAGCGTGAAGGGGGTGAACTCCAGGTCGAAGCGGTCCACGCTCAGGCCGAAGCTCAGCGCGGTGTCGATCGTGTCGCGCATGTGCAGGTAGTGCGCCCAGCACTCGGCCCAGTCCTCCCACGGATGGGTGCTGGCGTAGGCGCTCACGAAATGCAGGGGCCAGTCCGCGGGCGGGCCTTCGTCGTAATTGCGTTGCAGGCTGGCCTTGTAGTCCAGCGTTTCATCGCCGAAGAGCTGGTGAAAGCCCTCCAGCCAGGGCGTGCCGGCCACCAGGCGGTCCCAGTAGTAGTGGCCCACTTCATGGCGGAAATGCCCGAGCAGGGTGCGGTAGGGCTCGCGCATGGCCTTGCGCACCGCCTCGCGCTTGGCGTCGTCGGCTTCGTCGATGTTGAGCGTGATCAGGCCGGTGTTGTGCCCGGTCATGATGTGCGGGCCGTTGACCGGTGAACGCAGGAAGTCGAACATCAGGCCGCGTTCCGGATCCTCGCTCATGCGCGACGCGACCGGCAGTCCGAGCAGGATCAGCGAGGACACCAGCCGCCGCTTCGCCAGCTCTATGCGTCCCCAGAGGTAGCCGTTGTCGGGTTGCTCCGGATTGGTCAGGTCGGGAATCGTGCGGTTCAGCCGGCAGGCGCGGCACATGTCGGCGGGGTCGTGCTCGTCCACCAGCCAGTTGCAGGAGGAGGGGGTGGAGAGGTTGAGGCAGCGTTTGTAGGTCGGCTCGCCGTCGTCCGTGTCTTCTTCGGTGGTTTGGGGGGTAGCGGCTTCGGCGGGTGGCGCCGCCTCGGTCGTGGCGGCGCCCGGCGCGGACTCCTGGCCGGGAATCGCCTCGAGCCGGGGTGGCTGTGTGTCGTCGGGCGGCGGCGCGGCTGGCGCGGCGCCCGCCTGCCACTCGCGCCAGGTCCCTTCGCGCGGCCCCGGCATCAGCGGCAGCAGCAGGCCGCGCTCGCAGTCGTAGCCCAGCGGCGTGTTGCAGGCCAGGCACTTGCTGTTGCGAAAGAAAACCGGCTGCCCGCACTGGCAGCGGTAGTTGCGGCCCGCCAGCAGGGGAAGGGGCGGCTCGGTGGAAGGGACGGAGGTGGTGAGAAACAAGTGTGGCCCGGATGAAGCCCGCAGGCATGGGTGCGGGACGCCCAGAGGAAGACCAGTGTCCCATGGTTTGCCGTGCGGGCCTGCGGCGGCAATCCCCGTGCGCCTGTCAGCGCAGGCCGACAAGCCAGCGGCCGCCGCCTGCTTTTACGCTTGCTTTTATCATCGGGTATTCACGCGCCCCTCGGCAATCCCGCCGCAAGCGTTTCATCCAGAGGAAAACATGCCCACGTACCACGTCGAAATGATGGAAGGCCGGACCATCGAGCAGAAGAAAAAGCTCGTCGAGGCCATCACCCGCGTCAGCGTTGAAATCCTGGGCGGCCAGCCCGACTCGGTGGACATCCTGATCACCGACGTCAAGCGCGAGAACTGGGCCACCGGCGGCAAGCTCTGGTCCGAGCCCAGGGATTGAGCCCGGGTTCGCGCGTGCCCGCTTCCCTCGCCGACCTGCAGGCGCGGCACGGCCCGCGCTATCGCTGGCTGCTGCTGCTGTCGGTCATGATAGGCACGATGGCTTCCATCATGTCGTCGACCATCGTCAACGTGGCGATTCCCGACATGAGCCACCACTTCACGCTGGGGCAGGAGCGCGCGCAATGGGTGAGTTCGGGCTTCATGGTGGCCATGACCGTTTCCATGCTGACCACGCCCTGGCTGCTGGCGCGCTACGGCTACCGCCGAACCTATGCGGGCACCATGCTGCTGCTGATGGCCGGCGGCATCGTCGGCGGCCTGGCCAACCATTTCAGCCTGGTGCTGGGCGCGCGCGTGGCCGAGGGACTGGCGGCCGGCGTGGTGCAGCCGATTCCCGCCATCATCATCATGCGAGCCTTCGGGCCGCATGAGCAGGGCCGCGCCAGCGGCCTCTTCGGCATGGGCGTGGTGCTGGCACCCGCCGTGGGGCCCAGCATAGGTGGCGTGCTGGTCGATTTGTTCGGCTGGCGCTCGATTTTTTTCATGGTGATCCCGCTGTGCCTCCTCTCGCTATGGATGGCCTACCGCTATGTGCCCGACACCGCGCCGGGCGGCGTGCCGGCGAACCGCAATACCGCCATGATCGACTGGCGCGGCCTGTTGCTGGGCGCGGTGGGCACGCTGTGCCTGCTCAACGGCATGGTCGAGTTGCACGGCACCGGCGGCGCGCGGGCGCTGGTCTTGTTGGGTGGCGCGGTCGCCGCGCTGGCAGCCTTTGTCTGGTGGCAGCGCCGCCTGGCCGCCACGGGCGGTGCGCCGTTGATGAACCTGGCGCTGTTCGGCTACCGGCCTTTCGCCATGGGCAGTATCGTGGCCTTTATCTATGGCACGGCCTTGTTTGGCTCGACCTACCTGCTGCCGGTCTACCTGCAACTGGGCCTGAATCTGTCGGCCTCGCACGTCGGTACTATCCTGCTGCCCGCCGGCCTGGTGCTGGCCGCCACCATCGCCGGCGTGGGCCGACTGGCCGACAAACACCCGACCTGGCTGCTCGTCAGCACAGGGCTGGCGCTGCTGGCTGCTTCGTTCGCGCTGATGCTCACGGTGAGCCTGGCCTCGGGCCTGTGGATGCTGGTGGCCTGGGCCACGCTGGGCCGCATCGGCCTGGGTTTTATCCTGCCATCGTTGAACCTGGGTTCGCTGCGGCCCTTGCATGAGCATTTGCTCTCGCAAGGCGCGAGCGCCATCAATTTCTTGCGCATGCTGGGCGGTGCGATCGGCGTGAGCCTGTGCGGCATCGTGCTCGAGTGGCGGCTCGCCGCGCATGGCGATTCCCTGGCCAACAGCACCAGCAGCCCGGCGCGGCTGGCGGCTTTCAACGAGGCATTCCTGATGCTGGCCGCCCTGTGCCTGCTGGCCATGGTGGCGGCCTGGCAGCTTCGCGTGCCTGTGGCCGGCATCTCCAACGACGAACAGAAAGCAGGCTGACCATGTGCCAACTCCTGGGCATGAACTGCAATGCGCCCACCGACGTGACCTTCAGCTTTCGCGGTTTCGCACAGCGCGGCGGCCACACCGACCACCATGCCGACGGCTGGGGCATCGCTTTTTTTGAAGGCGACGACAGCGTGGCCGGCGCCAGCGACAAGGGCCTGCGCCACTTTGTCGACCACCAGCCGGCCTGCAGCTCGCCGGTGGCCGAGCTGATCAGCCGCTACCCCATCAAAAGCCGCAACGTGATCTCGCATATCCGCAAGGCCACGCAGGGCCGCGTTGCGCTGGAAAACTGCCACCCCTTTGTACGCGAGCTCTGGGGTCGTTATTGGGTGTTCGCGCACAACGGCGACCTGAAGGACTTTGCGCCGCGCCTGCACGGCAGCTTCCGGCCCGTCGGCACCACCGACAGTGAGCGTGCTTTCTGCTGGATCATGCAGGAGATGGCCAAGTCGCATGCGGGTGTGCCCAGCGTGAAGGAACTCAGCATCACGCTGCGCGAGCTGGCCGCGCAGATCGCCGGCCACGGGACGTTCAACTTCCTGCTGAGCAACGGCCAGGCGCTGTGGGCGCATGCCTCCACGAATCTTTATTACGTGGAACGCAAGCACCCCTTCGCACATGCCACGTTGAGTGATGAGGATGTGAGCGTGAACTTCGCCGAGCACACGCGCTCCACCGACAAGGTGGCCGTGGTGGTCACGGCACCACTGACCACCAACGAAACCTGGACGGCGTTCGCGCCGGGCGAACTCAAGGTGTTTGAGGACGGCGCACTGGCCGCGGCCTAGCTTCGCGGCTGGGACGAGCGACGGCCATGCCCTCGCCGCGCAGCGCCGCACGGTCACCACATAGATGCTGTCAAAGTCGCCGCCTTTCCGGTGCGGCACGGCGTTCGGCTGGCGCCCCATTTCGCGCAGTGTGGCCTTGCGAGCTTGTGCCGGGCTGAGCCCCGGCCGGCCGGCGCGCATGGTGAATGACATGTATACATATCGTTGTGGCGCCGCAACGAAATCCGTCGAAGAAATGACGCAAGGAGGCTGTGGGCAAGAGGATTTGGTGATTAAGGTAATAATAATCATTCTCATTTAAAACACCTTCGGTCCCAACCATGCCCTCATCGCGTTTTCTCCTGACACCCATCGCAACCGCCGCCACCCTGGCCCTCTGGCTGCCGCTGGTCCATGCGCAAACCGCCCCCGCGCCGGAGTCCGGTACGCCAACCGCGACCTTGTCTACCGTGACCGTCAATGCCAGCGCCGATGCTTCGGCAGAAGGCCTCACCAAGCCGTTTGCCGGCGGCCAGGTGGCGCGCGGCGGGCGCGTTGGCATCCTGGGCAACCAGGACATCATGGAAACGCCGTTTTCCAGCACCAGCTACACCAACGAGCTGATCCAGGACCAGCAGGCCAAAAGCGTCGCCGACGTCCTGCTGAACGACCCGTCGGTGCGCGCGGCCCGCGGCTTCGGCAACTTCCAGGAGCTCTACATGGTGCGCGGCTTCCCCGTGTACTCCGATGACGTGGCTTACAACGGCCTCTACGGCATGCTGCCGCGCCAGTACATCGCGGCCGAATTCCTCGAACGCGTGGAAGTCTTCCGCGGCGCCAACAGTCTCCTCAACGGCGCGGCGCCCGGCGGCAGCGGCATAGGCGGCAGCATCAACCTGCTGCCCAAGCGCGCCCCCAATGAACCGCTGACGCGAGCCGGCCTGAGCTATCAGAGCGGCGGGCAGGCTTCCGTATCGACCGACATCGCGCGCCGTTTCGGCCCCGACCAGGCCACCGGCATCCGCCTGAACGCGGTGAAGCGCGACGGCGGAACCGGTGTCGACAACGAAAAAATGAATCTCACCGCCATAGGCGTCGGCCTGGACTGGCGCAGCAGCAATGTGCGCATCTCGGCCGACATCGGCCACCAGGACTACGCGCTGACTGGCGGCCGCCCGAACGTGACGCCGTCGGCCTTGCTGCCGATTCCCGCCGCGCCGGATGCCAAAAGCAATTTCGCCCAGCCCTGGACCTCTGCCAAGGAGCGCGACACCTTCGCCACCGTGCGCGCCGAAGCCGACTTCAACAGCGCCATCACCGGCTGGGTCGCCGGCGGCCTGCGCAACAGCTGGGAAGGCAACGACCTGGCCAACCCGACCCTCACCAACGCCGCGGGTGCCACGACCGGCACACGCTTCAGCAACACGCGCGAGGACAAGATCACCACGCTGGAAGCCGGCCTGCGCGGGAAGTTCAGCACGGGCAGCATAGGCCACACGGTGGTCGCCTCCGCCGCGACGTATAAAAACGACCGCTACAACGCCTTCGCGTTCTCCGCGGCCAGTGTGACCAGCAACATCTACACGCCGGTCGCCTCGGCTTTCCCGGTAGCCAACAGCGCCGCCCCCGGTTTTGTCGGCAACAACCTGGCCAGCCCCGCGCTGCAGGCCAAGACCGAGACGTCCAGCCTGGCCATCGCCGACACGCTTTCGTTCGCGAAAGACACCGTGCTGCTCACGCTGGGGGCCCGCAACCAGACCATCAAGCAGCAGACCTTCGCCTACAACACCGGCGTCGCCGCCGCGCCCATCGAAAGCAGCCGCACCACGCCGGTCGCCGGCATCGTCTTCAAGGTCAACAGCAACTTGTCGCTCTACGGCAACTACATCGAAGGCCTGGTGCCCGGCAAGATCGCCCCGTCCACCGTCACCATCGCCGGGGTGGTGACGCCGGTGACGAACGCCAACACGGTGTTCAAGCCCTTCCACTCCAAGCAGACAGAAATCGGCGCCAAATACGACGCCGGCACCTTCGGCGGCAGCGTGGCCCTGTTTGAAACCAACCGCCCGCTCGACGGCACGGTGGGTACTACCTACGGCGCCTTCGGCGAGCAACGCAACCAGGGCCTGGAGTTCTCGGTCTACGGTGAGCCCATGCGCGGCCTGCGCCTGCTCGGCGGCCTGACGCTGCTCGATGCCAAACAAAGCAAGACACTCACCGGCGCCACCGACGGCAAGGATGCCATCGGCGTGCCGCGCCAGCAGCTCAACCTCGGCGCCGAATGGGACGTGGCCGGCGTGCGCGGCCTGGCGCTCAATGCGCGCGTGATCCACACCGGCAAACAGTACGCCAATGCGGCCAATACCCAGGAGCTGCCGGCCTGGACCCGCCTGGACGTGGGGGCGCGTTACATCATGGATATCGGCAACGGTCGAGCCCTCACGCTGCGTGGTCGCGTCGACAACCTGCTCAACAAGTCGTACTGGGCCTCGGCCGGCGGTGCCTCGCCCACTGACAACTACCTGGTCATGGGCGCGCCGCGCACCTTCGTCGTGAGCGGCAGCATCGACTTCTAAAAAGGTTTTTCCGCCATGCGAACCCTCTGGGCCGTCCTGCATCGCTGGATGGGGCTGTCCACCGCGCTGTTCCTGATTGTCTCGGGCCTGACCGGCGCCGTCATCTCGTGGGACCACGAGATCGACGGCTGGCTGAACAGCAAGCTCTATGACACCGAAGCGCGCGGCCCTTTCCGCGACCCCTTCGAGCTGGCCGCCGCCGTCGAAGCCCACGACCCGCGCGCGCGGGTGGCCTACCTGCCGCTGGGTTTCGAGGAAGGCCATGCCGCGGGCTATTTCGTGCAGCCGCGCAAGGACCCGGCCACCGGCCAGCCCTACCAGCTCGGCTACAACCAGGTTTTCGTCGACCCGGTCACGGCCCAGGTGCGCGGCAAGCGCGATTCCAACGCGGTGTCGTTCAAGCCCGAAACCTTGATGCCTTTTTTACGCAAGCTGCATTACACGCTGCATGTGCCGGCGATGTGGGGCAGCGACCGCGTCGGCCACTGGATCATGGGCGGCATTGCGCTGGTCTGGTTGCTCGACAGTTTTGTCGGCTTCTACCTGACGATGCCGCGCCGCCTGCGCAAGCGCGCCGGCGCCGAAATCGTGCCGCACCGTGACCCGGCCAGCTGGTGGTCGCGCTGGAAACCCTCGTGGCTGCTGCGCTGGAAGGCCGGYGGCTACAAGCTCAATTTCGACCTGCACCGCGCCGGCGGTTTGTGGGTGTGCGGCCTGATCATCGTGGTGGCCTTCACCTCGTTTTCGATCAACCTGAACCGCGAGATATTTTTCCCGCTGCTGTCCATGGTGTCCAAGACCACGCCCGGTCCCTCCACGTTGGTGCCGTTGGCGCCGCTGGGTGCGCGCATCGAGCCGAAGATTGGCTTCGTCGAAATCGTCGGCATCGCCCGGGCCGAAGCCACACGCCGCGGCTGGACCACCACGCCGGGCGGCGTCTTCTACAACCAGCGCGGCGGTTTCTACAACGTCTCGTTCTTCGACCACGCCACGCATGACGACAGCGACGGCATGGACCTGTCCAACCTCTACCTGAGCGCTGAAGACGGCCGCCTGATCAGCAGCAACCAGCCCTGGCACGGCACCGCGGCCGACGTGTTCGCGCAGCTGCAGTTGCCGCTGCACGGCGGGCGCATCCTGGGCCTGCCGGGCCGCATCATGATGTCGCTGATGGGGATGGTGGTGGTGATGCTGTCGGTGACCGGCATCGTGATCTGGTGGCGCAAGCGGCGCTCGCGCGTGCTGGCGGCCCGCCGCGAGACGCAGGGCGGCCCCGAGGAGGCGAAGGCAGCGAGGCCGCTCAGCCTTTCAGCGCAGCCTCCAGCGCATCGATAAACATCGCCGCGACGTCAAAGCCGGCCTGGTCATGGATTTCCTGGAAGCAGGTCGGGCTGGTGACGTTGATTTCGGTCACGTAGTCGCCGATCACGTCGACGCCGGCCAGCAGCAGGCCGCGCGCGGCCAGCACCGGGCCCAGCGCCTCGGCGATTTCAAAATCGCGTTTTGACAGCGGCTGCGCCACGCCCAGGCCGCCGGCCGCCAGGTTGCCGCGCACCTCGCTGCCCTGGGGAATGCGCGCCAGGCTGAAGGGCACGGGCTTGCCGCCGATGACGAGCACGCGTTTGTCGCCCTTGGCGATCTCGGGCAAAAACTTCTGCACCATCACGCTTTGTGCGCCGTCACGGTTCAACGTCTCGGTGATGCTGCCCAGGTTCAATCCATCTTCCTTCACACGGAAGATGCCCATGCCGCCCATGCCGTCCAGCGGCTTGAGGATGATGTCCTTGTGTTCGGCATGAAAACGCTTGATGTCGGYCGCGCTGCGCGTGACCAGCGTCGGGCCGCTGAATTGCGCGAACTCCAGGATGGCGAGCTTTTCCGGGTGGTCGCGCAGCGCGCGCGGCTTGTTGAAGACTTTGGCGCCTTCCCGCTCAGCCTGTTCCAGTAAATGCGTGCTGTAGAAATATTCGCTGTCAAAAGGCGGGTCCTTGCGCATGACCACCGCGTCAAAGCCCGCGATGGCTTCGCGCGCGTCGGGTCGCGCGGCATCAGCCGTGAACCAGGTGTCCGCATCACCCGTCAGCGTGATGTGGCGCACCTGGGCCGTGACTTTCGCGCCGGTCTGCCAGCTCATGTCCGCCGGCAGGCAGGCGCTGACACGGTGGCCGCGCTTTTGCGCCTCGCGCATCATCGCGAAGGTGGTGTCCTTGTAGATCTTGAAGGACTCAAGCGGATCTGCGACAAAAAGAATGTTCATGGTTTGGAAGGGGTTCGGGTGTCTGCTGGGGCCGTCCCGGACGGGGATTCGCGGCGCTGCTGGCCGTATTGTTGTACAAACAGCGCCAGCGCGCCCGCCACCACACCCCAAAAGGCCGAGCCCACACCGGCTATTACCACGCCGGACAAGGTGACGAGAAACGTGATAAGGGCCGCCTCGCGGTGCGATTCGTCTTTCATCGCCGCCGCCAGCCCGCTGCCTATGCTGCCCAGCAGCGCCAGCCCCGCGATGGCGACCACCAGCTCCTTGGGGAAGGCCGTCAGCAGGCCGGTGATGGCCGCGCCGAAGATGCCGATCACGATGTAGATCGCGCCGCACGAGACGGCCGCCGTGTAGCGCTTTGCCGGGTCTTCATGCGCTTCCTTGCCCATACAGATGGCGGCCGTGATGGCGCCCAGGTTGAGCGCGAAGGCACCAAAGGGCGCCAGCACCAGCGTGGCCAGGCCGCTCAGCGTGATGATTTTGGAGATGGGAATGCCGCCGCCGGCACTGTCCGGCCCATAGCCCGCCGCGTAGATGGTTGCCACACCCGGCAGGTTTTGCGAGGCCATGGTCACTACAAACAGCGGAATCGCCATGCTGACAATGGCCGCGAAACTGAACGTCGGCATGGTGAACACCGGCATCGCAAAAGAAAAAGCCACTTCAGACCAGGCCAGTTGCCCGCGTGCGGCCGTAAAAACAATCGCCCCAGTCAGCGTCAGCACCACGGCATAGCGCGGCAACAGGCGCTTGCCCAGCAAATAGATCGCCAGCATCAGCAGCACCAGCGGCAAGGCCGTTTGCGCCGCCGCGAAAGCCTGGATGCCGAAGCGCGCCAGCACACCGGCCAGCAGCGCCGAGGCAATCGCCACGGGAATGCGGTTCATGGCTTTTTCAAACCAGCCGGTGATGCCGAACAGCGTGATCAGCGCGGCGCTGACCATGAAAGCGGCCACCGCCTCCCCCATCGAGAACCCACCGGCCAGCCCGGCCGTGGCCAGCACCGCCGCACCCGGCGTGGACCAGGCCACCATCACCGGTTTTTTGAGCCACAGCGAGGGGATCACCGAGCACACCCCCATGCCGATCCCCAGCGCCCACATCCACGACGCGATTTCGGCTGGTGTGGCGTTGAAGGCCAGCGCGGCCTGGAAGACGATGGCCACCGAACTGGTGAAGCCGACCAGCACGGCCACAAAGCCTGCGGTGAAGGCTGCGAGGTTGAGGTCTTTGAAAAATTGCATTTGGGGATTTTGGCAGGGGTTGGGGTGGGGTGCCGGGTCTTGCGCCGGCTGTCCGCGCTCCCTCTGTGCTCTCGTCTAAGTTCTGCTGGCCGGGGGTTGCCCGGCGGCAAGTAACTTTCTTTTGCTTCGCCAAAAGAAAGTCACCAAAGAAAAGGCGACCCGCAGTCTGGGTCCCCTGCGCTTCGCTACGGGGCAACCTGCGGTGCTCGACTACGGCGGGGTCTCGCGCAAACTCGCCTTCGGCTCAAACAAGCG
>NZ_JBFUBY010000018.1:25210-28613 GCF_056405515.1 Polaromonas sp. P1_G2 | reverse complement strand
GGCTCGCAGGGCTCGGCAATCAAGGCATAGGCCAGCCGCCGCCCACGCATGGCGCGCAGCGAGAAGCTGTAAATCGCATCGACCAGGCGCTGCGCGGCCGGCCCTTCCGAATCGACGATTTCCCTGACCACGTCGACTTCCCGCTGCGACACCAGCGCCAGCACCTGCGCATAGAGGTCCGCCTTGGAGTCGAAGTAGCGGTAGACGCTGCCCGTGGCCACACCCGCCTTGGCGGCGATCAAGGCGATTTGTGCGTCCTTCCAGCCACTCAGGGCGACGGCGTCGCGCGCCGCTTCCAGGATGGCGGTTTTGGTAGCCTGGAGCCGTTCGATACGGTGGTTTGCTGCTGGCATAGAGGCATGAATTAGAATTCATTAAAAGTGAATTGCAATTCATATTAGGCCAATTTCAAACCCATGGCAAGCGCGTCTGCCGCCGGCCTCGGAGAAATGGGGACGGCGCGTCAGGATACGGGCGCAGCACCCTGCACCGCCCGGCGAAGCGCGGCGCGCGCCAGCAGCCGGGTGGAGTCCAGGGTCGGCAAGGGCGAATTGGCGTCACTCATGATCAGCGGGATTTCGGTGCAGCCCAGGACAACGGCGTCGCAGCCCCCGCCTTTCATGCGGGTCATCACCTGCTGGAAATACGCGATCGCCTGGGGCGTGAAGACGCCATACACCAGCTCATCCATGATGATGCGGTTGATCTCGTCGCGTTCCGCATCTGTGGGGCGAAGGTAGTCCAGCCCGCGCGCGCTGAACTTCTCGGGATAGACCTCGCTGCCCACCAGCCATCGGGTGCCGGTGATGCCTATGCGCTTGTAACCGCGTTGCGCAGCCTCTCCGGCGACGACTTCTGCGATATGCAGCCAGGGCAGGGGCGAGCGCCCCTCAACATGCGCGAAGGCCTGGTGGATGGTGTTGTCGGGGCAGATCAGGAAATCGGCGCCCGCCGCCGCTAGCTTGTGGGCCGAGGCCCGCATGACGTCGCCGACGCCGCGCCAGTCGTCCCGGTAAATGCAGGCCATGTAGTCGGCCAGCGAGGGTGTGTGCAGGGTCACCTCGGGATGGGCATGCGGGCCCAGCAGTTTGGCGCCTTCGGTGCAAATGGTCTGGTAGCAAAGCGCCGCGCCTTCCGCGGAACAGCCGACGATGCCGATGTGCAGGGGTTTCACCATGGTATTCATGACCTTGTGCAAAGGATACTGCCGCGGCGCGAGTTGGCGCGGCTACCCGGTCAATTAACGTCGCCCTTGCGGGATTTCAACCCCCCGGAAAACCCTGGCCGCTCAGGCGGGTTCGGGTGCGAGCTCCGCCGTAGCCGGCGCTTCGGGCTGCGCGGCTACGGCCTCGCCGTCACCGAGTTCGCCGCCGAGCGCATCCAGCACATCGGGGATCAGCGAGGACAGCTCGCCGGTGATGATGGCCGCGTCGGTGTCAAAACCATCGTCGTCCTTGCCGCTTTCCTGCACGCCGTCCAGCACCACGTCGAGCAGCTTGAGTTTTTTGAGCTGTGCGGTCTCGGTGAGCACAAAGGACACGCGCTCATTCCAGGTCATGGCAAGCTGCGTGGGCACCTTGCCGGCGGCGATGTGCTGGGCCACTTCGTCGATGTCCAGTGTGTGGCGTGAATAGCGGACGGTTGCCTTCTGGTCGTCGGGTGTCTTGAGTTCGCAGTCCCGGTCCACCGTGAAGTTGTAAGGCGCTTCGCGGGTCGACAGCCAGTGGGACATGGCTGCGGCGGCCGACATCTGCGTCTGGATGGGGCTGGCCTTGAGGCCGGGCAGGGCGCCGGGAAGTTCGCTGAGCGCTTCCACCAGGTAGCTGATGACCTTGTCGGCGCCCGTGAGGTTGCCGGAATCGACCACCAGGAATTTGTTCACCGGGTCTATCCACAGCGTGGTGGTCGAGCGTTTGGTGAAGGCGCGCGGCAGCAGGTCCAGCATGACTTCCTGCTTGAACTCTTTTTTGATCTTGGCGCCAACACGTTCGCGGCCGGTTTCTTCCTTGTACTTCTCAATGCGCTCGTCCACCGCGGCCTTGACGGCTGAGGAGGGCACCGGCCGGCGCTCTGTGCACAGCCGCGCGATCAGCGAGCGGCCGACACCTTCGAGCAGCACAGTGCTTTTGTTGCCGCGCGGCGGCACCCAGCCGCTGGATTCCGGCTCGGTCGCACCGCAGGGCACAAAACGGTGCGACTGGAAAATTTCTTCCAGGGCCTCCAGAGGCGGCAACACAAAATCATCGGCAATGCGGAAAAAGATCGCGGTATTGAACATGGATTCCGGGGAGGTGTTGGGGAAGGAGAAAAGAGACTGGCCTTGAGGCCGGCCGCAAACGAAGGCCTTTGTGGGATTCGCTGCTATGCGGGAAATTCTACCGGGGACTGCCGCGCGGGCGGCCGGTCTTTATGTGATATCAAGCGTATGGATGCCGAAGGCGCCCTTGCGCCTGTCCTCAAAATAGTGCTCGAGCGTTTCCTTGACGGTCTTGAAGGCGATTTCATCCCAGGGGATCTCGGCTTCGGTGAACAGCCGGGCTTCCAGGGTTTCATGGCCCGGGTTGAATTCGGCGCTCAGCAGGCGTGCCCGGTAGTACAAGTGCACCTGCCCGACGCTCACCACATTCATCACTGTGAAGAGGCCCAGTATTTCAAACTGGGCGCCGGCCTCCTCGTCGGTTTCGCGAGCCGCGCCCTCGGAGGTGGTTTCGCCCAGTTCCATAAAGCCGGCGGGCAGCGTCCACTTGCCCCAGCGCGGCTCGATGTTGCGCTTGCAGAGCAACACCTGCGCGCCGTCCTCACCCCAGGCCGGCACAGTGCCGACCACATTGAGCGGGTTTTCATAGTGGACGGTGTTGCAGGCCGGGCAGACCGCGCGTTCCTTGGTATCGCCGTCGTCCGGCAACCTGTAGGCCACGGCGGTGCCGCAGACACGGCAGTGTTTCAGGGGAAGGCGGTGCATCGGATGAGTGTAGCGGCTCCGCAAGAGCGCACCGTAACCGCCCTCGGGGGCTTCTGCTTACTTGAGGGACGAGTAGTTGAGCGGAACCCAGGTGTAAGACTTGCCGGTGGCCTTGCGCACATGGCCCAGGCCCGGGAAGGCGATGTGGGCGGAGCCGACCAGGTAGCCGCCCTTTGCCGCTGCGGCATAGGCCAGCGCGCGCTCTTTGGCGGCCGGGGCCGAGTCGCTGTCGAATTTGATGGTGACGGCGGGGTCGTCGAACTGGACGGCGGCAACGTGCATCAAGTCGCCCCACAGCACCAGCTTCTCGCCCTTGCTTTCCACCACATACACGCTGTGGCCGGCGGTGTGGCCGTGCGAAGGTTGGGCGCTGATGCCGGGCACGAGTTCGGTGCGGCCCTCGAAAGGCTTGAGCTTGCCGGCCGCGGCGTAAGGTTTGAT